>NZ_JBFAPC010000105.1:0-20007 GCF_040675535.1 Patulibacter sp. NPDC049589
CTGCTCGGCGGCGTCGCGGCGCTGCTCGTCGCACCCGCGATCGCCGGCGCGGTCGTCGTCACCGAGATCACCGACCCGACGCCGAGCGCGACGCCCAGCGGCCTGACCGCGGCCGCCGACGGCGTCACGTGGTTCACGGACCCGGGCGCCGGGCGGATCGGCCGCGTCGGCGCGACGAACGTCATCCAGGGCTTCAACGCCAACGTGTCCGCCAGCACGGCGCAGCCGCCGCCCCTGACGCCCAACCGGATCGCCGTCGGACCCGACGGCGCGCTCTGGTACACGATCCAGGAGGGCGGGATCGCCCGGATCACCCCCACGGGTGCCGTCTCCCGCTACGCCGTCGGCCGCGCCGGCGGCCGGACCGTCGGGATCACCGCCGGCGCCGACGGCGCGATGTGGTTCACGATGCCCGACCAGGGCCAGATCGGCCGGATCACGGCCCCCACCGACGCCGAGGTCACCGCCGGCACGGTCCGCGGGCAGGTGTCCGTCTACTCGACCGACCTCTCGGGCAGCGACCCGAACGACATCGTCCTCGCCGGCGACAGCAGCCTCTGGTTCACCGAACCCGGCTCCAACACCCTCGGGCACGCGGTCCCCGGCTCGCAGGCGCCCACGATCACCCACGTCGCCCTGCCCACCGCGGGCGGAGCTCCCTCGCGGCTGACGGTCGGGCCGGACGGACGGATCTGGTTCAGCGCCCCGGGCTCCCAGCGGATCGGTCGCCTCGACGCCGCCGGCCAGGTCGTCGAGCTGCCGCTGCCCGCGACGCTCGCGCAGCCGGGAGACGTCACCTCCGGCCCCGACGGCGCGCTCTGGTTCGCGTCGTCCGGCGGCGGCTCCGACGCGCTGGGCCGCATCACCGCCGACGGCACGACGTCCCGCTTCCCGCTGCCCGACCCGCCGGGCGCGCCGATCGAGCTCGTCACGGGCACCGACGGCGACCTCCGCTACAGCCGCGGCGGGGCCCGGATCGGCCGCTTCGACACCGTCCAGCCCGCCGAGCAGCAGCCGCCGCCGAGCGAGGTCCCCCCGGCGCTCGTGCCCGTCGCGGGCCGCTCGGTGATCCTCGAGGTCGTCTCGGGGTCGGTCCGCGTCCGCCGCCCCGGCACCACGACGTTCGTGCCCCTCGCGACGGGCGGCACCTCCTTGCCCGACGGCACCGAGGTCGACGCCCGGGACGGCCGCGTCCGGCTGACCGCCGAGACGGCGCCCGGCAGCGGCATCACCCGCACCGCGATCTTCTGGGACGGGCGGTTCATCATCCACCAGGCCCGGATCGCCGGCGCGGCCACCGAGGTCCGGCTGACCGGCAGGCTGGAGTGCGGCGCGGGCGTCGCCCAGACCCGGGCCGTGCCCGCGGCGAAGGCCGTGTCGAAGGCCAAGGCGAAGAAGAAGGCCAAGAAGAAGAAGCCGAAGGTCGGCCGGCGCCTGTGGGGCGACGGCAAGGGCGACTTCCGCACCCGCGGCGCCCGCGCGACCGCGTCCGTCCGCGGCACCCGGTGGCTCGTCGAGGACCGCTGCGACCAGACGACGCGGGTCCGCGTCTTCACCGGCGTCGTCAGCACGCGGGACCGCGTCCGCAACCGCCGCGTGACGCTCACCGAAGGCGGGGAGTACATCGCCCCCGGCCCCCGTCGTCGCAAGCGGTGAAGGGGCCGCGCCGACCCGGCGGTCGCCCGGGCGGCGCCCGGCGACCCCGGGGTCGCGCCCGTCCGCGGATCCTCGCGGCGACCGCAGTCGTCGCCGCCGCGATCGCGTTCCTGGCGGGCGGCCTCGGGGTGCTCGACGACCTCGACCACACGACGCTCGACGCCCGCTTCGCGCTGCGCGGCGAGGACCGCGGGAGGACGGGGCCGATCCCGGTGGCGGTCGTGGCGATCGACGACGTGACGCTCAACCACATCGCGAGGCGCTTCCCCTTCGACCGGAGGTTCCACGCCCGCGCTCTCGACGCCCTGCGCGCAGCCGGGGTGCGCGCGATCGCGTACGACGTCGAGTTCTCCGAGCAGACGACGGTCGCGGCGGACAACGCGCTCGTCGCGGCGGTCGGCCGCGCCCCGGGGCTCGTCCTGGCCGCGATCGAGGTCGACCCCGCGGGCCGCACGAAGGTCCTCGGCGGCGGCGGATTCGCCCAGCAGCTCGGTGCGCGCGTGGGGAACGTGCGGATCGACACCGACGGCGACGGCGTCCTGCGCCGGTTCTCCGACGAGGACTCGCACCTGACGAGCCTCTCCGTCGCGACGGCCGAACGGGCGACCGGCCGCCGCGTCGACCGGTCGGACTTCGACCACGGCCGCGCGCTCGTCGACTGGATCGGCGGGGCCGACGCGGTCCCGACCTACTCGTTCTCCGACCTGATCCGCCGCGACACCCCCGCCCAGCGCGCGAGGGCGGCCAAGATCGCCCGCAAACTGCGCGGCCGGATCGTCGTGGTCGGTGCGACGGCTCCGTCGCTGAAGGACGTCGTCCCGACCCCCATGGACGGCGGCCGCCCCCTCCCCGGCCCCGTCTTCCAGGCCAACGCGATCTCCACCGTCCTGCGCGGCGTCCCCCTCCGCGAGGCCTGGGGCCCGCTCGGCGTCCTGCTGACCGTCCTGGCCGCGTCCGTCGCGCCCGTCGCCGCCCGGCGCGGCGGCGGCTTCTCGACGCTCCTGGCCGCCGCAGCGGGCGGGGTCGGCGTCTCCGCGATCGCGTGGTTCGCGTTCCTGGCCGACCGCGTCCTGCCCGTCGCCCAGCCGCTGCTCGCGCTCGGGCTCGGGGCGCTCGGCGCCGTCGCGGCCGGCGCGGCGTTCGAGGCGGTCGAGCGGCAGCGGACGCGCGAGATCTTCTCCCGCTTCGTCAGCGAGGACGTCGTCGACGACGTGCTGGCCCGGACGGACGACGAGGTCCGCCTCGGGGGACTCCGCGTCGACGCGACGATCCTCTTCTGCGACCTGCGCGGGTCGACCGCCCTGCTGGAGGACCTCGAGCCGGAGCGCGGCATCGCCGTCCTGAACCGCTTCCTCGGGGCGATGAGCGACCGGGTCGACGCGCACGGGGGCACGCTCGTCGGCTACCGCGGCGACGGCCTGATGGCCGTGTTCGGCGCCCCGATCGAGCAGCCCGACCACGCCGACCGCGCGGTCGCCTGCGCGCGGGAGATGGCCGGCCCGGCCCTCGAAGCGTGCCACGCCGCGCTGCGGGCGGACGGCGTCGACCGGGTCCTGAAGATGGGCGTCGGGGTCGCGTCCGGCGCCGTGATGGCCGGCAACGTGGGCTCCGAGCGGCGGATGGAGTACACCGCAATCGGCGACGCGGCGAACGTCGCCGCCCGGCTCGAGGGGTTGACCAAGGACCACGGCCGCCCGGTGCTCGTCGCCGGCGGCACCGTCGAGCGCCTGAGCGGCACCGACGGGCTGGACCCGGTCGGGGCGGTCCCCGTCCGCGGCCGCGCCGGAACGGTCGAGGTCTGGGCGACGGGCTGACGGGCGCCCGGGCGCCCGTCGTGGCACGATTCCTGGGGTGATCACGCCGGAACCGATCAACGCCCGCTTCGTCGGTGGCCCGCTGGACGGCGAGACCCACCGGCTCGCGCACCGCCTGCCCTACGTCCAGGTCCCCGGGCCCGACGAGACGTTCTTCGCGCGCCTCTGGATCGAGCGGCCCGACGAGTGCGGCGACGACCGGCTGTACCAGGTGGAGTCCGCCGACGACCCGCAGACGCTGGTCTACCGGCTGCTCGCCGACTGGCCGGACGCGCCGCTGCCGCCCGGCGCCAACCCCGACTCCGTCGCCGAGGCCTTCGGGCTCGAGGGCGCCGGCACGGCGGGCGATACGAAGAACGGCCCCGCATGAGCACCCAGCACGAGCTGCTCGCCAAGGCCGTCGAGCGCGCCGCGCGCACGTCCGCGACCGCCTACGGGTCCGAGTGGGCCACCCTGGACGAGGAGGAGCGCTCCCGGCACCGGGCGCTCGCCCGCCGCTGGGCGGAGTTCCTGGGCCTCGACGCGGCGATCGGCGCGCTCTCGACGATCGCCACCAAGACGCCGGTGGAGGCCGACGGCGCGATCGCGATCCGCACCATCGACGGCGACGACGCGCAGCTCGTGGCGGAGGAGACCCTCGCCGGGCTCGTCCACGTCGAGCCGGCCGACGACCAGGCCTGAGGCCGGAGCGCGCCGGCCGGCTCCCCGCCCCGGGGCCGGCGTGAGCCCGGCACCCGGCGTCCGGCGGCCGACTCCGGGCGTCCCGCCGCCGCTGAGCGCCCTACGCCCCGCGGGGCGGGTCGACGCGCCAGCCCGTGGCCTTCGCGAGGTCCACGGCGTCGTCGAGGTTGCGGCGGTTGACCGGCTCCAGCAGGAACTTGCGGGACAGGACGTCCGGCGGCGAGAGCACCACGACCGTCCCGTTGGCGACGTCCTCGACCCGCGGCGCCGCCTCGGACACCGTGCGTGCGAAGGCGCCGTCGCCGTACTCGGTCGCGTACGAGACGAAGGCGGTGAGGACGTCCTGGGGCTCGTCGGTCATGCCGCCGGATCGTCGCACCACCGCCCCGCGCGACGTCGGCCGGCCTTGCGGACCGGGCCGCGACGTGGAAGGAATGGGGGGATGGTCCCCCGCCATCTCCCCCGCCCCCTGCGCCTCGGCGCCCCACCCCTCGCCGCCGGAGCGCTGCTGCTGGCCGCGCTCTCCCCACCGGCCGGCGCCGACCGCCCCGCGATCGCGCTGGGCACCGGCGGCGCCGTCGCCTCCGTCGACCGGGACGCCACCCAGGCCGGCCTTCGCGTCCTGCGCCGCGGCGGCAACGCGGTCGACGCCGCGGTCGCGACCGCGGCGGCCCTGGGCGTCACGGAGCCGTACTCCGCCGGCATCGGCGGAGGCGGCTACATGGTCCTCTGGGACGCCAAGCGCAAGAAGGCGGTGACGATCGACGGACGCGAGACGGCGCCGCACAGCCTCGGCCCCGCGGGCTTCGTCGACCCCGCCACCGGCAAGCCGCACCCGTTCGCCGAGCTCGTCACCAGCGGGCTCTCCGTCGGCGTGCCGGGCACCCCGGCGCTGTGGGACGCCGCCACGAAGCGCTACGGGCGCAACACGCTGGCCCAGAACCTCGGGCCCGCCGCGCACCTGGCCGCGAAGGGCTTCAAGATCGACAAGACGTTCCGCGACCAGACGGCGCAGAACCAGGAGCGCTTCGCGCGGTTCTCCTCCACCCGGAAGCTCTTCCTCCCGCGCGACGGCAAGCCGGCGATCCTCGGCCAGACCCTGCGCAACCCCGACCTCGCCGACACCTACCGGTTGCTGGGCCGCGAGGGGGTCGACGCGCTCTACCGCGGCGACCTCGGTCGCGACGTCGTCCGGACGGTCCGCAAGCCGCCCGTCGTCAGCGGTTCGGTCCTGAAGGGCGGGATGTCGACGGCGGACCTGCGCCGCTACGCCGTGCGGGACCGCGGCGCCGTGCGCAGCACGTTCCGCGGCCTCGACGTCCTGGGGATGCCGCCCAGCTCCTCCGGCGGCATCGCCGTGGCCGAGGCGCTGAACATCGTCGAGGCGCAGGGCGCGGCGTCGGAGGACCCGGTGCAAGGGCTGCACCGCTACCTCGAGGCCAGCCGGCTGGCGTTCGCCGACCGCAGCCGCTGGGTCGGCGACGACCGCTTCGTCTCCGTGCCGCGCGGGCGCCTGATCTCGCCGGCCTTCGCCAAGGGCCGGGCGTGCCTGATCACGCCGGGCGCATCGCTCTCCAGTCCGCAGACGGCCGGCGACCCCGCGAACCCCGGCTGCGGCGTGGCGGCCCCGAAGGGCGGCGCCGCCGACCGCGAGGGCCCGTCGACCACTCACCTCGTCGCGTCGGACCGGTGGGGCAACGTCGTCTCCTACACGCTGACGATCGAGCAGACCGGCGGATCCGGGATCGTCGTCCCGGGCCGGGGCTTCCTGCTCAACAACGAGATGACGGACTTCGACGCGGCCCCGCCGACGGGGCTGACGGCCGACACCGACCCGAACCTGCCGGCCCCCGGCAAGCGCCCGCGCAGTTCGATGAGCCCGACGATCGTCCTGAAGGACGGCAAGCCCTGGATCGCCGTCGGCAGCCCGGGCGGCGCGACGATCATCACGACCGTCCTGCAGACGCTGCTGAACCGGATCGACGGCGGGATGAGCCTGCCCGACGCGGTGGCGGCCCCGCGGCTGTCCCAGCGCAACGCGGCGACGACCGAGGCCGAGCCGGCCTTCCTCGCGTCCCCCCAGCGCGCGGCGCTCGAGGCGCTCGGGCACCGGTTCGTCCTGGCGCCGCCGACGTTCTCGCCGGACCCGGAGATCGGGGCCGTCGCGGCACTGGAGCGGTCGACCGGCGGGGCGTGGCAGGCCGTCGCCGAGCCGGCGCGTCGCGGCGGCGGATCGGCGGGTGTGGTGACGCCCCGCGCCCCGAAGCGCTGAGCGCGCTCGCTCCCACCCCGCCGGGCGCGCCCGGCGGGGGCGCGCGTATCCTCGGCGACCGATGCCGCCCGCCCGACGCCGCCGCCCCGCCAACAAGATCGTCGAGACCCCCGTCGAGCAGCGGCCCGGCGAGACGCTGATCTGGACCGACGGCGCCTGCAAGGGCAACCCGGGCCCGGGCGGCTGGGGCGCGATCGTCGTCCCGCCGGCCGAGTCCGGGCTGCCGCCGGTGGAGCTCTCCGGCGGCGAGCCGCAGACGACGAACAACCGCATGGAGTACTCGGCGGCGCTGTTCGGGCTGCGGTCGCTGCCCGACGGGTCGACCGTCTGCATCGTCACCGACTCGCAGCTGATGCTGAACTCGATGACCCAGTGGATCGCCGGCTGGAAGCGCAAGGGCTGGAAGACCGCCGGCGGCGACCCGGTCAAGAACCAGGACCTCGTCAAGGCGCTGGACGAGGAGATCGGCCGCCACGCCCAGGTCCGCTGGCACTGGGTCCGCGGCCACGAGACCGGCGCGGAGCACGCCCACAAGGCGTTCAACGACCGCGCCGACCAGCTCGCCGTCGCCGCGGCCGCCGCGCAGGCCTGAGCCCCGGCCCGCCCCCGCGGCGGGGCCGGCGGTCGACCCCGTCCCGTCACCCCGGGGCGGGATCTCGTCCGACGGCCGCGGGCGGCCGGTCGCCCCGATCAGGCCGGGACCGACACCGCCTGCAGGGCCTCGCGCCCGTCGCCCACGATCGGTTCGCCGTGGGCGAACAGCAGCGTCGAGAAGCGCTCGTCCAGGAGGCGCGCCGCGGCGAGCCGCAGTCCCCGCTTGACGAGCTCCGGATCCTCGCCGAGCAGCCCGTCGGGCATGAAGCCGATCCGGCCCCCGTCGTTGAGGAACCCGTCGGCGAACGCCAGCGCCCCGTCGCCGGCGTCGATCCGCAGCGCGGTCTCCTCTGGCGTGATCGAGCCGACCTCGAGCGCCGTGATGCCCGGCGCGACCTCGTCGCCGAACGCGAACGTCCCGGGCGTCACGTCGAGGTCCGCGAAGGTGGCGGTGCCCCGCTCGTGCACGTGGACGCTGCACCCGAACGCCGCGACGAGCGCCTCGACGTCGCGGGTGTGGTGGCGGTTGGTGAGGACGATCCGCTCGGGGCGGACGACGGCCTCGATGCCGTCCACGCCCTCGTCGGGCAGCAGCGGGTCGATCAGGGTGGCGGACGGCGCCACGAGGTAGGAGGACACGCGCTGCCCGATGTTCGGGTGCTCGGCGGTCCAGTGGACGATGCCTTCGGCGATCTCGCGCATGGCTCGCGGCTACCCGGCGCCACCGCACCGACACGTGGGAGCGCGGCGGGGGCCGACGCGCTCTGCGGCGGACCCGGCGGGGCGGTGGGGGCAATCGCGGGTGGCGGGCCCGGCGGGCTCCTCCATGAGGCCACCGTGAGAGCCCGTTGTGGCGGCGACCCCGGCGCCCGTACGCTCGACGCGTGTCCCCCACACGCCCCGTCCCCCGTTCCCTGCCGGGTCTCTCCCGCCCGGGTCTCGCCGCGTTCGCCGTCGCGCTCGGCCTGGCCGTCCCGTCCGTCGCCTCCGCGGCACCCGCGCTGCCGCCCGGCACGTTCGACCCGGCGGCCCCGTCGTCGTCCTACTCGAAGCTCCAGGGCCTGAGGCTGAAGGACAGCAACGCGATGCAGTCGATCGCGTTCGACGAGGACGCCCAGGAGATCTACGTCCTGCAGACCGCCAACGGCGAGAAGCCGCACGGCAACATGTGGCTGAACCGGATCTCCTACTCCGGCAAGCACCTCGGGAGCATGAAGCTGAACGGGTTCGGCCACGGCGCCTCGATGGGCCTCCAGCGCCACGGCAGCCAGGTCTGGATCTTCGTCGAGTCCCAGGCGTCGTCCTCCGGCGGGGCCGACGCCAAGGGCGACCACGTCGCGCGGGTGATCTACGACCAGGGCGCGACCGTGACGTCCGGGTCCTCCGCGGCGCTCGACGTCACGCCGCCCGGCACCGCCGGGAAGGCGCCGCGGCCCACGATCGACCCGGTCACCGGCCAGCTGATCGTCCGCTACAACGACGGCAAGGGCGTCTGGGCCTTCAAGCGCGTCCCGGTCGAGGACGCCGTCGCCGGGCGCTGGGACCGCGTCGTGAAGCTCGGCACCACCCCGAGCGGCGGCGAGACCCGGCCCGGCAGCTCCGAGCAGATCGTGTCGCAGGGCTACGCGTTCGCCGGCGAGACCGCCTACCTGTACTACGGCGACTCCTACGACCACGTCGGCAAGCCCGGCGACGCGTACGTCCGGTTCGTCCCGATGCGCGCGGACAAGCTCGTCCGCGGCACGATCGGCGGCGTCAAGGTCCTGCCGGACCTCCCGTTCCGCGAGCCCGAGGGCATCGCCGTCCAGGTCAACCCCGGCGGCCCGCCGCGGCTGGTCTTCGGCTTCGCGAGCGACCCGGTGACGTCGCCGGACACGACGGAGCGGTTCGCCAACTTCGCCTTCCAGCAGGGCTTCATCCCCGGCCCGGTCCCGGAGCCGCCCTCCGAGCCCGAGCCCGCTCCGGAGCCCGCCCCGGCGCCCCCGTCGGTCGCGGCCCCCGCCCCCGCCCCGCTGGTGCTCGAGGCGCGGCGCGTCAACCGCAACCGGCTCGTGCGCACCCGCCGGATCCCGATCAGCATCGGCGGCGCGGACGTGGCCGCCGAGGTGCGGGTCTACGCCAAGTTCGGGAAGAAGCTGCGGCGGATCTACAGCGCGACGCGCACCGTCCGCACGGCGCAGCGCACGGTCACGCTGAAGATCTCGACGGCCCAGGCGCGGCGGATCCGCCGCACGACCGGCCGGGTCCGGCTGACGATCAGCGCCCACGTCGCCGGGCAGCCGACGAAGCGCCGGCACGCAACGATCCCGCGGCGCCGCTGAGCCCCCGCCGGTCAGTCCTCGCCGCGGCCCCGGCGCTTCGGCGCGCGGCCCTCGGGCTGGAGCGGCTCGCGCAGGTCGGTCGGGGCGGGCTCGATCCGGCGGCGCTCCTCGTGCCCGGGACGCAGCTCGAAGACGTCGCCCCAGTGCGAGACGGTCATCGTCGGGACGTCGCCGCTGAGGCGCTCGTCGTCCTGCTCCAGCTCGTCGATCCGGTAGCAGGCCTCCTCCGGCGTGATCTCCACGCAGAGCCGGAGGCCGCGCCAGACGATCGGGAACTTCAGGCGCGGCAGGCGCTCCGGGAGCCGGGGCGAGAACTCGAGGTGGTCGCCGTGGTCGCGCAGGCCGCCGAAGCCGCTCGTGATCGCGGTGATCGCCCCGGCCAGCGACGCGATGTGCAGGCCGTTGGCCGAGTCGCCGCGGAGGTCGCGCAGGTCGGTCAGGGCCGCCTCGGCCAGATAGTCGTGGGCGAGCTCGAGGTGCCCGACCTCGGCCGCGATCACCGACTGGACGCCGGCCGACAGCGACGAGTCGCGGACCGTCAGGCCCTCGTAGTACTCGAAGTCCCGCTGCTTCTGCTCGAACGTGAACGCGTCGCCGCGCTTGAACAGCGCGAGGACGAGGTCGGCCTGCTTCACGACCTGGGTGCGGTACAGCGCGAAGTACGGGTGCGACAGCAGGAGGGGGTACTCCTCGGCCTCCGTGCCCTCGAAGTCCCAGCGCGCGTGCTGCAGGAAGTCCTGGTCCTGCGGGTGCACGCCGAGGCGCTCGTTGTACGGCACGTGCATCGCGTGCGCGGCCGTCCGCCAGGCCGCGACCTCGTCGTCGTGGACGCCGAACTGGCGGGCGACGCCGACGTGACGCTCGATCGCGTCGGCCGCGGCCAGCAGGTTCGTCTGCGCCATCAGGTTCGTGTAGACGTTGTCGTCGACCAGCGCCGAGTACTCGTCCGGGCCCGTCACGCCGTCGATGCGGAAGCTGCCGTCGTGGGCGTGGTGGCCGAGGCTGAGCCACAGCCGGGCGGTCTCGAGCAGCAGCTCGGCGCCGTGCTCGCGCTCGAAGTCCCGGTCGTCGGTCGCGAGCAGGTAGCGGCGCACGGCGTCGGCGATCGCCGCGTTGACGTGGAACGCCGCCGTGCCCGCCGGCCAGTAGCCCGAGCACTCCTCGCCGTGGATCGTCCGCCACGGGAACGCCGCGCCCGCGAGCCCCAGCTGCTCGGCGCGGTCCCGGGCCTGCGGGAGCGTGTCGTGCCGCCATCGCAGCGCGTGGCGGACGAGATCGGGGCGCGCGTAGGTGAGGACCGGCAGGACGAACGCCTCGGTGTCCCAGAACGCGTGCCCGTCGTAGCCCGAGCCGGTCAGGCCCTTCCCGGGGATCGGCTGGGTCTCGGCCCGCGCCGCGGACTGGAGCATCTGGAACAGCGCGAAGCGCAGGCCCTGCTGGACCTCCGGGTCGCCCTCGAGCTCGATGTCGGCGACCTTCCACCACGCGTCGAGGCTCGCCCGCTGGGTCTCGAGCAGGCCGTCGAAGCCCTGCGCCAGCGCGCTCTCGAGGCTGGCGTCGACCTGGTCGCGCAGCCACTCGACCGACTGCTGGGAGGACCAGTGGTACGAGAGGTACTTCGTCAGGACCAGCGGCTTGCCGGGCTCGAGCAGCGCCGAGACGGTGACCCGGCCGAGGTCGTCGTCGACCTGGGTCAGCGACTTCGGGTGGTCGTCGACCTCGATCTCGTGGTCCATCCCCGAGGCGATGGAGATCCCGCTCCGGCGCGTGGTGTGGGCGAGCACGACGCGGTGGTCGTGGCGGGTCGCCAGCCGGGCCTCCAGCACGTTGCTGAGCTCCGATGCCGACCGCGGGTCGACGTTCGCGCGCTCCTGCGGCGTCTGGTTGGCCAGCAGGTTGGACTGCACCGCGACGCGGACGGGCTGGCCGTCGTCGGCCTCGACCTCGTAGCGGATGACCGCGACGCTGCGCTGCTCGAACGAGACCAGCCGGCGGGAGCGCACGCGGACCGAGCGGCCCGCTTCCGACGTCCAGCGCAGCGACCGCTCGAGCACGCCGGTGCGGAAGTCGAGGTGCCGCTCGTGCTCGTCCAGGCGCCCGCGGTGGACGTCGAGCGGCTCGTCGTCGACGAGCAGGCGGATGATCTTGCCGTCGGTGACGTCGACGACCGCCTGGCCGTCCTCGGGGAACCCGTAGCCGATCTCGCCGTACTCGAGCGGGTAGGACTCGTAGACGCCACCGAGGTAGGTGCCGCTGGCGCCGCGGGGCTCGCCCTCGTCGAGGTTGCCGCGCAGGCCGAGGTGGCCGTTGGCCAGGGCGAAGACGGACTCCGTCTCGGCGATCAGGTCGAGGTCCAGGCGCTTCTCCCGCACGCCCCAGGGCTCGACCGGGAAGACGTCGTGGCCGATCATGCGAGCTCCGCCAGGTCGGCGACGACGCGGTCGGCGCCGTGCTCCCGCAGGGCGTCGGCGTGTCCGACCCGGTCGACGCCGACCACCAGCCCGAAGTGGCCGGCGTGGCCGGCCTGCACGCCGGACAGCGCGTCCTCGAAGACGGCGGCGTCCTTCGCGGCCACCCCCAGGTCCTCCGCCGCGGCGAGGAACGTGTCGGGCGCCGGCTTGCCCTTCAGGTTGCGCGTCTTCAGCGACGTGCCGTCGACGATCGCCTGGAAGCGGCCCAGGGCCCCGGCGGCCTCGAGGACGTGCCGGGTGTTCGCGCTGGAGGAGACGACCGCGCACGGCATGCCCTCGGCCCGGAGCGCGTCGAGCAGCTTCACGGTCCCCGGGTAGAGCTCGACGCCCTCCCGGTCGATCAGCGGGCCGACCCGGTCGTTCTTCGCCGTGGCGATGCCGTGGACCGTGGCCGCGTCGGCGCCGTCGTCGTCGGAGCCGTCCGGGATCGAGATCCGGCGCGCCTGCAGGAACGCCCGCACGCCGTCCTCGCGCGGCAGGCCGTCGACGTGGGCCTCGTAGTCGGCGTGGAGGTCGAACGGCCGGAGGTCCTCCCCGTCAGGGTGGTCGGACGCCGCACGGGCCGTCAGGAACGCGTCGAAGGCGTCCTTCCACGCGGCCGCGTGGATCCGTGCCGTGTCGGTCAGCACGCCGTCCATGTCGAACAGGCAAGCGCGGACCCCGTCGGGCAGCTGGGTCATGCCCCGAGCCTGTCACACGCCCCGGGCGACCTCGTTGGCCGCACGGGACATTTGCCGGATCACGATCCCGGGTCGCCGACCGGCGATGGCGGCCCGGCGTTCGCGGTGGCGTCCGCGCGCCCGGGCCCGGCAGGCCGAGCGGCTCAGCCGCGCACGCCGGAGAACAGCTCCTCGGCGATGTGCTGCCCGGGCCGGACTCCTCCGGCGACGGCGAACAGGCCGCTGCCGACGTGCTTGATGTACTCGTTCAGCGCGTCCTGGACCCCGAGCTTGCGCTGCAGGGTGACGAACTGCGCGTGCGGGTCGCGCTGGTAGGCGATGAAGAACAGCCCGGCGTCGAGCTGCCCGGTGCGCGGGTCGATGCCGTCGGTGAACGAGTAGCCGCGCCGCAGGAGCGCGAGGCCGCCGTTGGTCTCCGGGGCCGCGAGCCGGACGTGCGCGTCGGGGCCGACGAGCGTCTGGCCCGCGCCGTCGGTCGCCTTCAGGTCGATCGGGTCGAACTCGGAGCCGTGGCCGATCGGCGCGCCGCTGACCTTCCGCCGCCCGATCACCGCCTCCTGGTCGCCGATGCGGTCGCGGTCCCACGACTCGATGAGGATCCGGATGCGGCGCGCCACGAGGTAGCTGCCGCCCTGCATCCACGTCTGCGGCTCCTCGCGGCCGACCCACACGTGGCGGTTCATCCCCGCGACGTCCTCGGAGCGGATGTTGTTCGTACCGTCCTTGAAGCCCATGAGGTTGCGGGGCGTGGACTGCGCGCGGCTGGTCGTCGACGTCCGGCCGAACCCGAGCTGGGTCCAGCGCAGCACGACGACGCCGCGGCCGATGCGGTTGAGGTTGCGGATGGCGTGGAACGCGACCATCGGGTCGTTGCTGCACGCCTGGACGCAGAGGTCCCCACCGCTGCGGGCCTCGTCCAGCTCGTCGCCGGGCAGCGGGCCGAGGTCGCGCAGCAGCTTCGGCTGCCGGGAGCGCAGCCCCAGGCGGTCCTTCCCGTCCTGCTCGAAGAACGTCGGCCCGAACCCGAACGTCAGGGTCAGCTGAGCGGCCGGGAGGCCCTGCGCCTCGCCGGTGTCCTCGGGCGGCTCCTCGTCGTTGCCGGCGAGCGTGCCGACCGGCAGGCCCTTCGTCAGCTTCTCCGCGGCCACCGTCCAGGCCTGCAGGACGTCGCGGACCTGGGCCGCGTCGTCGGTCAGCAGGTCGAACGAGCCGAAGACGAGCCGGTCCTGCGCCGCCGTCGCGATCCCGGCCTGGTGCGTACCGTGGAACGGGACGACCCCGCCGACCACCTTCGTGTGGTCCACGGAGTCGTCGGACGCCAGCGCGTACCCCGCCCCACCCGACGCGAGCACGCCGACGGCCCCGCCCGCGGTTCCGAGGAGCCGGCGGCGGGTCAGTCCGCGACGCGCGGGGCGGTCGGACGACGACGGATCGGGGTCGGGCGTGGTCATGGCGCTCTAGTGCAGCACCTTTCCGGCGACGAGGGAGAGCGGCTCGGACAGCGCGTCGATCTGCTGCGAGAACGTCTTGCGGTCCGCGTCGCTGAGCTCGTCGTAGAGCGCGAAGCCCAGCGGCGTGCTGCGCTTGTACTTGTCGAGGCCCTTCTGGACGTCGGCGAAGCGCGCCGTGATGGTCTTCACGAGCTCGGCCTGGCCGCGCTTCTGGAGCGCCGGGACCAGCAGGTCGAAGGCCTTCTTCGAGCCCTCGAGGTTCGCCTGGAAGTCCGCCAGGTCGGTGTGCGAGTAGCGGTCCTCCTCGCCGGTGATCTTCGAGTTGGCGACCTCGTCGAGCAGGCCGAGCGCGCCGTTGGCGAGCTGCGCGGGCTGGATCTCGACGCTGTCGACCTTGTCGTTCAGCGCGGTGACGTCCTTGACGAGCTTCGGACCGAGCGTGCTCGTGCCCTTCGTCGTCTTCTTCTTCCAGAGGATCTGCTCGATCTTGTGGAAGCCGGTCCACTGCGCCTTGTCGGCGACGTCGTTCTCGCGGGCGTCGATCTCGGGGTCGAGGTCGCCGAAGGACTCGGCGATCGGCTCGACGCGCTCGTAGTGCATGCGCAGCGGGCCGAACTGGTCCTGCGCCTCCTTCAGGTCGCCGGACTTCAGCGCGGCGACGAAGGTCTTCGTGCCGGCCAGGAGCGCGGTCGTCTCGACCTTGACGTACTTCTTGTAGTCGGTGACCGCGGTCGCCAGCTCGGGATCCGACGCCTCGCCGGGCGTGTCGACCTGGCCGCCGGTGACCGTCAGCTTGCCCTTGTCGAAGTTCGGGTCGTCCTCGCCGTTGGCGGCGAGGATGCAGTTGAGGACGTAGGTGCCCGGCTGCAGCGTGAGGCTGAACTTGCCGGACAGGCCCGCGGCGAGGTTCTCCTTCTCGCCGAGGATGATGCCGCTCGCGTTCTTGACCTCGAACTCGTCGACCTCGCTGCTCGAGGCGTTCGTCGCCTCGAACTCGACGTCGCCGGCCTTGACCGCGACCGAGCCGGGGGTGCATCCGCCGTCGCCGAGCTCGACCTTGACCTGCTGCGTGCCACCGGAGGTGCTGGCGTTCGCGGTGGTCGTGGCGCCCGTGGACGACGAGCTCGAGCTGCCGGAGTCGTCGTCGCCGCAGGCGGCGAGGCCGGCGGAGAGCGCGACGGCGGCCGCGGCGAGCGACGCGGTGCGGATGGTCCGGATTCGTGATGGCATTGCGTGGTCCTCGGGGTGGGTGGGGCGTCGGTGCGAGGTCGGGTGCGGCGCCGGCGGGCCGTCAGGCGGAGGCGGTCGACGTGGACTCCGCCCGCCGCGTCGACGGACGCAGGCGGTCGGGCCAGAGGACGAAGGCGAGCATCGGGACGGCGTAGACGGCCCACCCGATGATCTCCGCCCAGGACGGGTGCGAGCGGATGCCGAACATGGCGGTGACGAGGTTGGAGAGCGGGCTCTCGTTGCTCGGCGAGATGACGCCGGAGAGGTCGAGCGGGGAGTGCTGGAGGCCGTGATACCACTGGGCCTCGAACGCGGAGTGCGCGGCGTTGGCGACGAGCCCGGCGGCCACGACCACCAGGAAGACCGACGTGATCTTGAAGAACTTCTGGAGGTTCAGCCGGACGCCGCCGCGGTAGATCCCCCAGCCGATCCCCGCGGCGATCACGAGGCCGAGGAGCGCGCCGACCACGACCGAGGTGCGGCTCAGGCCGGCGGCGCCGAGGTTGTCGGCCTGGAGGTACGGGACGATGAAGACGGCGGTCTCGAAGCCCTCGCGCAGCACGGCGAAGAACGACATCGCGATGAGCGCGATCACGGATCCGGACGCCAGGGCCGCGGCGGTGCTCTCGCGCAGCTCGCCGGCCATCGTCCGCGCGTGCTTGCGCATCCAGATGATCATCGTCGAGACCATCACGACGGCGACGAGGGCCACGATCGTCTCGAAGGCCTCCTGTTGCCGATGCGGCAGCTCGTCCCCGATGATCTCCAGGATCACCGCGACGCCGAAGCAGATCACCACGGCGATCGCGACGCCGAGCCCGACCCAGCGCACGGCGTCGCGACGCCCCTGCTGGACGAGGAACGCAGCGATGATGCCGACGATCAAGGACGCCTCGACCCCCTCACGGAGACCGATCACGAACTGGACGATCGGCAGGGTGGCGGTGACGATCAGCATGGAGTGAGGGCGCCCTGACACGGGGCGCCCGCAGGAGCTTAGGCCAACCTATGGCAAGTTCGCAGCGCTCCCCGCCGTCTGCGACCGAGGCCGGGACGAAGATGGCGCGCAGACGCTCGCAATGTGGCACCCAGGCGCTCGTGAGGGCGCTCCGCCAGAAGTTCTCGCGATCCGTGTCGAATTCGTCGATGCTCGTTCGACGCAGGTGCAGAGGCGGGGTTCGAGGCCCTCACCGGGTCCCGGATCCGCCTCCGACCACCACGAACCACGGAGTTCCCATGCGATTCATGCTGTTCATGTACCCGGGCGACTACGCCGCCGGCGAGACCGGCACGCCCACGGCCGAGGCCGTCGCCGCGATGAGCCGGTTCAACGAGGAGCTCACCCGCGCCGGCGTCCTGCTCGCCCTCGACGGCCTGCACCCGCCCACGGAGGGCGCCCGTGTGCGCTACGCCGGCGGCTCCCCGACGGTCGTCGACGGCCCGTTCGCCGAGGCCAAGGAGGTCCTCGGCGGCTACTGGGTCATCGACGTCCGCTCCAAGGAGGAGGCCGTCGCCTGGGCCACGAAGATCCCTGCGGCCGAGTCCGACGTCGTGGAGGTCCGCCGCGTGTACGAGATGAGCGACTTCCCCGCCGACGTCCAGGAGGCCGCGGGAGAGCTCTCGCGGGTCCCCGCCGAGCAGACCCAGGCGCGCTGAGCGCCGCCCCGACCCCCAGAACGAGAGACGAGAGACCGATGCGATTCATGGTGATCATCAAGGCGAGCGCCGACAGCGAGGCCGGCGTCATGCCGAGCACCGAGCTGCTGACGGCGATGGGTGCCTACAACGAGGAGCTCGTGAACGCCGGCGTCATGCTCGGCGGCGACGGGCTGCACCCGAGCTCCAAGGGCGCCCGCGTCACGATCGCCCCCGACGGCGCCGCCACCGTCGTCGACGGGCCGTTCGCGGAGACCAAGGAGCTCGTGGCCGGGTTCTGGATCTGGCAGCTGGACTCCCTCGACGAGGCGGTCGCCTGGGCCAAGCGAATCCCCTGCGACGCGACCGGCAGCGAGCCCGGCCACGTCGAGATCCGCCAGATCTTCTCGCCCGAGGACTTCGGTGCGGAGCTCACCCCCGAGCTGCGCGCGCAGGAGGACGAGCTCCGCGAGAAGATCGAGGGCCAGTAGGACCGATGGTCCCCGACGGACACGGCGCGGATCCCGCGCGGGCCCGCGCCGCCGTCGAGGCCGTCTGGCGGATCGAGTCCGCCCGGCTGGTCGCCGGGCTCGCGCGGCTCACCCGCGACGTCGGGCTCGCCGAGGACCTGGCGCAGGAGGCCCTGCTCGCCGCGCTCGAGCAGTGGCCGGCCGCCGGCGTGCCCGACAACCCCGGCGCGTGGCTGGCGACGATCGCCCGGCGGCGGGCCGTCGACGTCTTCCGGCGCAACGCGACGCTCGACGACAGGCACCGCGTGCTGGCGGCCGAGCTCGCCGCGGAGGACGCCGACCCCGCCCCGCACGGCCTGGACCTGGCCGCGCTGGACCGCGAGGTGCAGGACGACCTGCTCGGCCTGATCTTCACCGTCTGCCACCCCGTGCTGTCCCAGCAGGCCCGGGTCGCGCTGACCCTGCGGCTCCTGGGGGGCCTGCGCACCGACGAGATCGCCCGTGCGTTCCTCGTCCCCGAGGCGACCGTCGCGCAGCGGATCGTCCGCGCCAAGCGCACCCTGACCGCGGCGAACGTGCCGTTCGAGGTCCCGCGCGGCGCCGACCTGACCGCCCGGCTGCCCGCCGTGCTCGAGGTCGTCTACCTGATCTTCAACGAGGGCTACGCGGCGACCGCGGGCGAGGACTGGGTCCGCGACGACCTCTGCCGCGAGGCCCTGCGGCTCGGCCGGGTGCTGGCCGCCCTGGCGCCGGAGGAGCCGGAGGCCCTCGCCCTCAGCGCGCTGATGGAGCTCCAGGCGTCCCGGACCGGCGCCCGCACCGGGCCCGACGGCCGCCCGGTGCTGCTGCTCGACCAGGACCGCCGCCGCTGGGACCGCCTGCTGATCCGCCGCGGGCTCGACGCGCTGCGGCGGATGGACGCGCTCGGCCACCCCTACGGGCCGTACGGGCTCCAGGCCGCGATCGCCGCCTGCCACGCGATGGCGCCCACCGCCGGGGCGACCGAGTGGGGTCGGATCGCGGCCCTCTACGACGGGCTCGCGGCGATCGCCCCCTCCCCCGTCGTCGAGCTCAACCGGGCGGTCGCGCTGGCGATGGCCTTCGGACCGGAGGCCGGCCTCGAGGTCGTCGACGCCCTGCGGGACGGCGGCCGGCTGGCGGAGTACCACCTGCTCCCGAGCGTGCGGGGCGACCTGCTCGTGCGGCTGGGTCGGCCGGTCGAGGCCCGCGCCGAGTTCATCCGCGCGGCGGAGCTCACCCGCAACGAGCGCGAGCGGACGCTCCTGCTGGAGCGGGCCGCGGCGTGCGCGTGGCGGGCGCCCTCCTGACGCGGCCGGTCGGCCACCGACGATCGGCCGGCCCGTAATCGTTGTAGCGGCCAAGGGTCGCGCGGCGGCGGCCGCCCCGGGGGTCGTATCCTGCCCGGTGATGTCGGTCACGCCTCCCGGTCCAGAAGCTCCGGTCGCCGCGCGCCTGCGCGGCGTCGCGAGCTCGCCGGTACGCGACCTCCTGGCCCTGACCGAGAAGCCCGGGATCCTCTCGTTCGCGGGCGGGCTCCCGGCCCCGGAGCTGTTCGACCACGTCGGACTGTCCGCAGCGTTCCAGTCGGTGCTCGAGAAGGGCTCCGCCGGCCGGTCGCTCCAGTACTCGACGACCGAGGGCGATCCCGAGCTGCGACGGCGCGTGGCCGACCGCCTCGGGGTCCGCGGCCTGCCGACGGACCCGGACGACCTGCTGATCACCAGCGGGTCGCAGCAGGCCCTGACGCTGATCGCCACGGTCTTCCTCGAGCCCGGCGACCGGATCCTCGTCGAGGACCCCAGCTACCTCGCCGCGCTCCAGGCGTTCCAGATGTCCGGCGCCGTGCCGATCCCGGTGCCGTGCGACGAGGACGGGATCGACCCCGCCGCCGTCGAGCGGCTCGTCGCCGAGCACCGCCCGAAGCTCCTCTACGTCGTCCCGACGTTCCACAACCCGACGGGCCGGACGCTCAGCGAGGCGCGTCGCGTCGAGCTCGCCGCGGTGATGGAGCGCACCAACCTGTGGGCGATCGAGGACGACCCGTACGGCGAGCTGCGCTACGCGGGCGAACCCTCCACCCCGCTGGCCACGATCCCCGGCGCCGCGGAGCGCACCCTCGCGCTGTCGACGCTGTCGAAGGTCGCCGCCCCCGGCCTGCGGATCGGCTGGGTCCGCTGCCCGCCGGGCCTGCGCCGCCCGCTGACGATCGCCAAGCAGGCGGCCGACCTGCACTCGTCGACCATCGACCAGGCCGCCACCGCGCGCTGGCTCGCGCACGTCGACCTCGACGCGCACCTCGACCGCCTGCGGACCGTCTACGGCGCGCGGCGGGACACGATGCTCGAGCTGCTGCCGGGCACGCTCCCGGAGGGGTCGGAGTTCAACCGCCCCGACGGCGGCATGTTCGTCTGGGTCCGGCTGCCCGAGGGCCTCGACGCGACCGCCATCCTGCCGTTCGCGATCGAGCGCCACGTGGCGTACGTGCCGGGCGCGCCGTTCTACGCGACGACGCCCGACCCGCGCACCCTGCGCCTGTCGTTCACGACGCACGACCCGGCCGAGATCCGCACCGGGATGGAGCGCCTGCGCGAGGCGTTCCGGCACGCGACGGGCTGAGGGCCGTCGCCGGCCGTCGCGCCGGCCGACGGTCCCCGGACCCCCGGTCGGCCGCTCCGCGGACGGCCGCCGGGGCCACCGACCGCGCGGCCGGC
>NZ_JBFAPC010000106.1:0-19860 GCF_040675535.1 Patulibacter sp. NPDC049589
GCCGCTCTTGAAGCGCTGGATCTTCAGCGCCCGGTTCAGCCGCGACGCGCCGATGGGCGTCAGCGTCACCTTGAGGTTGGAGAGCGCCGGGCCGACGGGCGGCCGGGCCGGCAACGGCGCAGGGCCGGTGGAAGCCCCTCCGCGACCCGCTTCTCAGCGGACCGCGACCTCCACGGCCGTCGCCGGGCCGCGGGAGTAGGGGCAGGTCACGGACGGCAGCCCCACGGCCCGGAGCCGGGCACGTCCGTGCCGGGACGGATGCGGGCTGGCACGCCGGGATCATCGCCCGTCCGGCCCGCCGCGTCGGCCCGGGGCGCCCGCGGCACTCAGTCCGCCGCCCCACCCCGCACCGTCGCCCGGGCCACCCGGGCCCGGCGCGCCTCCAGCGCGTTCGGGGCCAGCACCGCGACCGTCGCGAGGACGCCCACCAGCGCGACGCCCATGACCAGCGTCGTCGCGGGCTGCAGGGCGTCGAGCACGCCAGCGGCCTGGTCGCCGCCGCTCGTCTGGCCGGCGACCACCGCGGTCACCAGGGCCAGCACGATCGCGCCGCCGACCTGGAAGCTCGTGTTGACGAGGCCGGACGCCAGGCCCTGCTCGTGGTCCTCGATGCCGGCCGTGGCCTGCATGTTGAGGGCCGGGAAGCAGAGCGCGAAGCCGACGCCGAGCAGCAACATCGTCGGCAGGATCCCGGTGACGTACGTCGGGGTCGCGTCGGCGCGGAGGAACAGCGCGTAGGCCGCGGCGAACGAGATCAGGCCGACGAGGATCACCGGCGCGGTGCCCACGCGGTCGACGATCGCCCCGGTGCGCGGCGCGCCGAACGCGACGAGCAGCCCGGCGGGGAGGAACGCCATCGCGGTCTCCAGCGGCGACCAGCCCAGCGAGTCCTGCAGGTACAGGGTGCCGATGAACTGGAATCCGACGTAGGACCCGAACATCAGGAGCGCGGCGACGTTGGCGTGGACGATGTGCCGCGAGCGGAAGACGCCGAGGCGGACCAGCGGGTGCTCCGTGCGCCGCTCGATCGCGAGGAACGACCCGAGCAGCCCGGCGCTGACGGCGAACGCCGCGAGCGTCACGGGGTCCAGCCAGCCGCGGCCCGGCGCCTCGACGACGGCGTAGACGAGCAGCAGCATCGAGCCGGTGATCGTCGCCGCGCCGGCGAGGTCGTAGTGGCGGTGCCCCGCGTCGTCGGGCGCGTCCTTCTGGATGAAGCGCGACGCGGCGACCAGCAGCAGGATCGCGATCGGGGCGGGCAGCAGGAAGGTCCAGCGCCAGCCGAGCTCGGTCAGGACGCCGCCGAAGACGAGGCCGAGCGAGAAGCCGCTCGCGCCGCAGGCCGCGTAGATCGAGAGCGCGCGGTTGCGGGCGTGGCCCTCGCGGAACGTCGTCGTGATGATCGACAGGCCGGCCGGCGCGGTGAACGCCGCGGCGACGCCCTTGATGAAGCGGGTGGCGATCAGCAGGGTGCCGTCGTCGACGAGCGCGCCGAGCAGCGAGGCGACCGCGAAGACCGCCAGCGCGACCAGGAACACCCGCCGCCGCCCGAGGAGGTCCGCGGCGCGGCCGCCGAGGAGCAGCAGCCCGCCGTAGCCCAGCACGTAGCCGGAGACGACCCACTGCAGCGTGCCGGCGGACAGGTGGAGGTCCGTGCCGATCGACGGCAGCGCGACGCCGACCATCGAGACGTCCAGGCCGTCGAGGAAGAGGGCGCCGCAGAGGACGATCAGGGCGCCCCAGACGCGGGCGTCCCAGTGCTCGCCGTCGACGGTCCGCGAGGGACCGTCCGGCGCGGCGGTTGGCGCCCCGCCGGCGCCCGCCGGCGCGGCGGCGCCGGCGTTCCCGCCGGACGTCACGACGCCACCGCCCGCCCGGACGACGCGGCGACGACGGCGGAGCCGGCCCCCGCGGAGGCCGAGCCCGAGCCGGCGCCCGCGGCCCGAGCCGCGGCCCGGCGCTCGGCCCGGACGGCGGCGCGGTCGGCCGCCTCGCTGGTGCGGCGCACGCGCTGGGCGGCGAACCAGGCGGACGCGGCGCCGCCGACGGGGGTGACCGACGGCGGCGTGAAGAAGGAGCGGGCGGGGCCGGCGGCGTGGCCGGCGGTGCCCGACTGGGTGGGAGGAGATGCCATGCGGCGAAGTATATGCACACGCATCTTCTGCTCCTGCATCATCTGCGTGAACATCTTCTGTGCGTGCATGCACAGGTCCTCCGGGTGCTAGGCTGACCCTTGCGATGACCCCTGAACCCACGGTCGAGCGCTGGCGGACGATCCTCTCCGCCCACGCCGCGATCACCTGCGCGCTGGAGCGCGAGCTCCAGAACGGCCACGGCCTCTCGGTCAGCGAGTTCGAGGTGCTGGAGCGCCTCGTCGAGGACGCGTGCCGCGAACGCCGCATCCAGGAGCTCGCCGACGCGGTGCACCTGAGTCAGAGCGCGACGACCCGCGTGGTCGGCCGGCTGGAGAAGGACGGCCTGGTCTGCCGCAACATGTGCGCGTCGGACCGGCGCGGCGTCTTCGCGGCGATCACCGACGACGGCCGCACCCGCTACGCCGAGGCGCGCCCGACCCAGCGCCGCGTGCTCGACGAGCACCTCGCCCCCGCGGCGTAGCGCCCCCGGGCTCAGCCCTCGATCGACGCCGCCCGCGCGGCGTCCAGGTGCGCCGCGATCAGTGCGGCGGCCCGCTCCGCGTCGCCGGCCGCCACCGCGTCGACGATGCCCTCGTGCTCGGCCAGCAGCTCGTCCGGCCGGGGCCCGCCGCGGCGCATCATCGCCACCGTCATCCGGTCCTGCCGGTCGCGCAGGCCGTCGTAGAAGCGCAGCAGGACCCGGTTGCCGGAGGCCGCGACCCAGGCGCGGTGCAGCCGGCGGTCGGCCTCGGCGGACGCGACGAGGTCGCCCGCCCCCGCGAGCCGGCGCTGGTCCGCCAGGATCGCCCGCAGCTCCGCGACCAGCGCGGGGTCGACCGGCCCCGACAGGACGGTGCGCAGCGCGTCCGCCTCGACGAGCAGCCGCGCCGCGAACAGCTCGCAGGCCTCGCGGGTCGAGACGGGCACCACCAGCGCGCCGCGCTTGGGGTAGAGCGCGAGCAGCCCCTCGGCCTCGAGCTGCAGGAAGGCCTCGCGCACCGGGGTGCGGCTGACGCCGACCGCGTCCGCGACCGCCCCCTCGCTGAGCAGGTCGCCGTCCTCGATCGACCCGTCGACCAGCCGGCCCTTGACGTGGTCGTAGACGCGGCGGGACGCCGGGGGCGCGGTGCGGGGTGCCGGGCTCATGCTTAGATACATCATAGATGCAACACGCCCCCGCCACCAGGCCGCCGGTCCGCACCGGCACCGCGACCGGCGCCGCCGACGGCCCACGGCCGGCCGCGACGGCCCGCCGCGCGGCCCCGTCGCTGCGCCGCGCGTGGGTCGTCTGGGCGGTCGGCGCGGCGGCCTACCTCGTCGCGATGCTCCACCGGATGTCGCTCGGCGTGGCCGGCAGCGACGCCGCCGAGCGCTTCGGGGTCGCGGTCGGCGCGCTCGGCGTCTTCACGTCGCTGCAGCTCGTCCTCTACCTCGTGATGCAGATCCCGGCGGGCCTGCTCGCGGACCGCTTCGGCCCGCGCCGCACGCTCGCGATCGGCCTCGCGGTGATGGCGGCCGGCGAGCTGCTCTTCGCGGTCGCGCACTCGATGCCGGTGGGCCTCGTCGGCCGCGGGCTCGTCGGCGTCGGCGACGCCCTGACGTTCCTGAACGTCCTGCGCCTCGCGCACGCCTGGTTCCCGTCGCGCCTGCAGCCGATCCTCGCGGCGCTCACGGGGTTCGCGGGCGCGCTCGGCCAGCTCGTCTCGACGGTGCCGCTCGAGCTCGGCCTGCGGCACCTGCACTGGACCGGCACGTTCCTGCTGCTCGGCGGCCTGACGGGCGTCCTGGTCCTGCTGCCGCTGCTCGTCGTCCGCGACCGCCCGGACCGGCCGCCGCCCGGTCACGCCAGCGAGGGCGACGCCGCGGCCCCCGGCGGCCCGGCCCACGAGCCGATCCGGCGCACCCTCGCCGCCGCGTGGCGCCGCCCGGCGACCCGGCAGGGGTTCTTCCTCCACATGGGCGCGCTGGCGCCGTTCCTGATCGTCGCCGCGGTCTGGGGCGTCCCGTACATGACGGACGCGCAGGGGATGGACCGCGCCACCGCCGCAGGGTTCCTGCTCGCCGGGTCGATCGCGTTCGCCGTCAGCGGGCCGCTGGTCGCGCTGCTCGTCGGCTCGGACGGCCGCCGCCAGCGGATCGCGGCGCTCGCGCTGCCGGCCGGCTCCGCCACCGCCTGGGCGGTGCTGCTGCTGTGGCCGGGCGCCGTCGTGCCGCGCGGGGTCCTGCTGGCCGCCCTGGTCGTCACGGGGATCGGCGCGGGCGGGTCGATGCTCGCGTTCGAGATCTCGCGGCGCACGGCCCCGTCGTCGGCGACCGGCAGCGCGGCGGCGCTCGTCAACTGCGGCGGCTTCTCGGCGGCGGTCGTCGGGTCGCTCGTGATCGGCCGGTTCCTCGGCGACGGCGGCAACGGCGCGGTGGCGACCCAGCACGCGATGCTGCCCGTCCTCGTGATCGCGCTGCTCGGGCTCCTGGGCGGCCTGGCGACCCGGGACCGTCCGTCGGAGCGCGTCGTCCCGGCCGCCGTTGTGTGACGCGCGACCAGATCGCCGACGGTCCCGTAGGATCGGATCGATGACTCGAGGACGCAGCCGGGGCGCCGTGCTCGCCCGCACCGCGCTCGCCGTGGGCACGACGGCCCTCCTGGCCCTCGGCGCCGCGGGGTGCGGCGGGGGGAAGGACGACGCACCGAGCGCGAAGGCCGGGGCCGCGGACCACGCCGACAAGGCGAAGCTCGTCGCCGTCGCCCGCCCCGACGACGCCGAGGCCGGCGACGCCTCGCCGCTGCCCGACGGCGAGAACACCGGCCCCGCCGCGCCGAAGCCCGCCACCGTCGGCGAGCGCAGCGCCGAGAAGGCCGCGAAGGCCCAGCCGTCCGAGGCCGACTCCGGGATCTCCCCCGGCGCCCCGAGCGACGCGGAGATCCGCGCCGAGCTGGGCGAGATGAAGAAGGTCCAGAAGCAGGCGGCGAAGGACGCCCTGAGGGCCGGCCCGAGCGCGCCGCTCGAGCTGACCGGCAAGGCGAACGCGAAGGCCCCGGCCGGCGCCCCCGCCGCGATCGCCGCGATCATCGGCTCGGCCAACGCGATCGCCCGCTTCCCGTACGTCTACGGCGGCGGCCACGGCTCGTTCGTCGACACCGCCTACGACTGCTCCGGCTCCGTCAGCTACGCGCTGGCGGGCGCCGGCCTGCTGAACGCGCCGCTCGTCTCCGGCGACCTCGCCAAGTGGGGCGACCCGGGCCCCGGCCGCTGGGTCACGATCTACGCCAACGAGGGCCACGTCTTCATGACGGTCGCCGGCGTCCGCTACGACACGAGCGGTCGCTCCGGCGTCTACGGCAGCCGCTGGCAGGCGAACTCGCGCAGCACGGCGGGCTTCGCCGTCCGGCACCCGCCGGGCCTCTGAGCGGGGTCTGGCCCGACCTCGTCCTCAACCGGCGCTACGCCGCGGTGCCGTCGATCCTCGACCGGCTGCCCGGCGGGCGTCGGTCCTCGCGGCGCCGCCCCCGGACGGCGTCGACCTCACGATGCGGGTGTGGCACGGCGCGTTGCTGGCCCTCGCGGCGACCGAGGACGGCCGTTCCGCCGAGGCCCGGGAGCACGGCCGCTCCGCGGCCCCGGGAGCTGGCGCTCGACGCCCGGGCGATCGTCGACGACTGCGTCGACGTCGGCAATCTCGCGGCCCGTCTGGCCGACGTCGAGGACGCGATCGCCCGCCCGCAGGTGGGGTCGGGGCTGTCGCCCGCGGAGGCTTGCGTCCTGCCGCTCCTGTCGACCGGCCTCTCGCTCGCGGAGATCGGCGACCAGCGCTACACCTCGCGCAACACCGTCCGGATGACCTACCGCCGGCTCGGGGTGTCCTCGCGCGACGAGGCGGTGGCGGTGGCCCGGAGGCGCGGGCTGCCGGGTGGGCACCCGCGCAGGACCGCCGCGGACGACGAAGGCTGGCGACCGGCGCCCACCCCCGGGACGTCGCGTCCTCCTCGCCCCGGGCCCGCCCCCCGGGCCCGCCTACCCGCCCCAGCGCCGCGCCAGGACGCCCGGCAGCCACCAGTTCCCGCGCCCGAACAGCGTCACGAGCGCCGGGGCGACCAGCGCCCGGACGACGGTCGCGTCCAGCAGGATCCCCGCCGCCAGGCCCGTCGCGAGCATGCGGATCTCGGAGTTCGGCGCCGCACCCAGGGCGACGAAGGCGAGGAAGAGGATCAGCGCCGCGCTGGTGACGAGCCGGCCGGTGCGGCCGAGGCCGCGGATCACCGCGTCGTCGGTGGACCCCGTGCGGTCGTACTCCTCGCGCACGCGGCTGAGGATGAAGACCTCGTAGGCCATCGACAGGCCGTAGAGGAACGCGAAGATCGCCAGCGGCACCCAGGTGGTGATCGAGCCGGTCGCGGGGACGCCGCCGATGAGCTCCGAGCCCCAGCCGTGCTGCCAGACGAGGACGACGATCCCGAAGGACGCGCCGACCGACAGGACGTTCAGCAGGATCGCCTTCAGCGGCAGCAGGATCGAGCGCAGCGCGCGGGCCAGCAGCGCGAAGGTGATGACGGCGATCAGGAGCACCATCAGCGGGAACGACGCGTAGATCGCCTCGGTCAGGTCGCGGTCCTGCGCCGCGGGGCCGCCGACGCCGGCGTCGATGCGGTCCGTCCCCGTCGCCGCGTCGCGGATCCGGTCGAGCGTCGCCCGGCCGGCGTCCGACGCGGAGTCGCCGCGCGGCAGGACGACGCTGATCGTGCGGCCGTCGCGCTGCCACTCCGGAGAGACCGGCGCGACCACGCCGCGGACCCCGGCGATCCCGCGCAGGCGCTGCGCCGCGGCGGACGCGGCGTCGGTGCTCGAGACGACCTCGACGGGCGTCAGCGCGCCGGAGCCGAGGCCCGAGGACTCCAGCTGCCGCAGCGCGGTGCGGGCGTCGCCGCCGGCGGAGAGCGCGTCGACCGACGGCTGCCCGGGCCGCAGGCCGGTCGCCACCACCGCGAGGACCACGAGGACCGCCAGGCCGGCGATCGCCGCGGGCCAGCGACGGCGCACGACGAGCGTCGCCCAGCGGATCCAGCCGGGGGACGCGGTCGGGTCGGCGGCGGCGGCGCCCGCGGCGTGCCGGGCGATCCACCGCCGGTCGAGCCGCTCGCCGGACGCCGCGAGGAGGACGGGCAGCAGCGTCAGCGCGGCGAGCACCGAGACGATCGGGATCAGCAGCCCGCCGAAGCCGATCGAGCGGATGAACGGCACCGGGACGACGACGAGCGCGAGCAGCCCGATCCCGACGGTCACGCCCGAGACCGCGACGGCGCGGCCGGCGGAGTCCATCGCAGCGCGCACCGCCTCGTCGCCGTCCCGGCCGGCCGCGCGCTCCTCGCGCCAGCGGAAGACCACGAGCAGCGAGGAGTCGATCGCGACCCCGAGCCCGATCAGGCCGACGAGGAACTGCACGACGAACGTGACCTCCGTCAGCTCCGCGAGGACCCGCAGCAGCAGGAAGGTCGTGAGGATCGAGACCGCCGCGACGACGAGCGGCACGACGGCCAGCACGGACCCGAAGACCCAGGCGAGGACGAGGAGCGCGCCGAGCCCGCCGACGAGCGTCTCGACCAGCAGCCCGGCCCCACCCCCGCCGCCGGAGTCGTCGGCCAGCGCCTCGGTCCCGGTCACCCGCAGCGGCCGGCCGCCGACGTCGGTCCGCGCGGCGACGCGCCGCGCGGCCGCGAGGGCGCGCGGGTTCTCGTCGGGCGCCGGGCGGCCGACGGGCGGGAAGACGTAGGCGACCGACGTGCGGCCGTCGCGGGCGTCGAGGCCCTCCCCCGTCGCGCCGGTGCTCGCCACCGACCGCGACCCCGGGATCGCGCGAGCGACCCGCGCGACCGCGTCCTGCAGCTCCTGCCGGACGTCGACGTCGGCCACCGAGCGGCCGCGCTCCGTCGCCGCGACGAGCACGATCGGGGCGATCGTGCCGCCGTTGCCGTACGTCGCGACGATCTGCCGGTTGGCCCGGAACGCCGGGCGCCCGGGCGCGTCGAAGGAGCGCGAGAGGGCGTCGCCGATGCCGCTCGCCGCCCACGCGCCGGCGAGCGCCAGGACGACCCACACCGCGGCGACGAGCCGGCGCCGCGCGAGGACCGGGCCGCTCAGGCGCCGCACGGGCGTCCTGTCCGGTCGACTGGGTGCGAGGAGCAGGGGGCCGCGGGCACGACGCGCACCTTCCCCGATCCGGGGGCCGCGATGCTCCGCACCTCGTCCGGGGACCGGGTTCCCGCCGACTCGAACCTCCGGCCGCCGCGGGCCGCCGCCCCGCTCCGCCGCCGGCGTCTGGCACGATCGCGCGATGCCCTTCCGCTCCGTCTGCGTCTACGCCGGATCCAACCCCGGGATCGACCCCGGTCACGCCGCCGCCGCGCAGGCGCTGGGCGAGCTCCTCGCGGGGCACGGGACGCAGCTCGTCTACGGCGGCGGCAAGACCGGCCTGATGGGCGTCGTCGCCGACGCCGCCCTCTCCGCCGGCGGCAGCGTCGTCGGCGTCATCCCCCACGGCCTGGAGCGCCTCGAGGTCGCCCACCGCGGGCTGACCGAGCTCGTCGTCGTCGGCTCGATGCACGAGCGCAAGACCCTGATGGCCGAGCGCGCCGACGCGTTCGTCGCGCTGCCCGGCGGCCTCGGCACGATCGAGGAGCTCGTCGAGGCCGCGACCTGGACGCAGCTGGGGATCCACCGCAAGCCCGTCGGCCTGCTCGACAGCGCCGGGTACTGGGGACCGTTCGCCGCCTTCCTCGACCACGCCGTTGACGCCGGCTTCGTGCGCCCCGAGCACCGGGTCGGCATCGTGCGCGACGCCGACGCCCGGACGCTGCTGGCGGCGCTCGAGGCCTGGACGCCGGCGACCGTCCAGAAGTGGCTGACGCGCGAGGAGTCCTGAGGGCGTCGGGGCGGCGGCCACGATCGCCCCGCCCGCGGCGACCGGGGCCCGCGTCCGGCCTGTCGGCGACGATCGCCCCCGCCCTCCGGCGCCCGCGCCCCGCCCCGGCCGGCCGCACGACCCCCGCCGGGCCCCGCCCGTCAGGATGGCCGGATGAGCGGCCTCCTCATCGGCATCGGCGTCGGACCGGGCGATCCCGAGCACCTGACCCTGAAGGCGCTGAAGGCGCTGGAGCGCGCCGACCGCGTGTTCGTCCCCGTGACCGAGGCCGCGGGCGAGACCGGGCGGGCGGAGCACGTCGTCGCCCCGCACGTGGACCCGGCGAAGATCGAGCGGCTCGGGTTCTCGATGCGCGACGCGTCGCTGCGGGCCGAGAACTGGGACCGGGCCGGCGCCGCGATCGCCGCGATCGTCCGGGGCGGCGGCACCGCGGCGTTCTGCACGCTTGGCGACCCGAACGTCTACTCGACGTTCACCTACATGGCCCACACCGTGCGCGGCCTGGTCGCCGACATCGTCGTGGAGACGATCCCCGGCATCACCGCGATGCAGGACCTCGCCGCCCGCTCCGGCGCGATCCTCACCGAGGGCAACGAGTCGCTGACGCTGCTCCCCCTGACCGCCGGCGAGGACGTCCTGCGCGCCGCCCTGCGCGGCTCCGACACCGTCGTCGCGTACAAGGGCGGCCGCCACATGCCGCGCGTGCGCGAGATCCTCGCCGAGGAGGGCCGCCTGGAGCAGGCGATCTACGGCGAGCACCTCGGCGTCGACGGCCAGGAGGTCCGGGCGGCCGGCACCGACGCCGAGCGCCGCGGCCCCTACCTCTCGACGGTGATCGTCCCGCCGGCCCGCACCGACGAGCGCGGTGGCCGCCTGAAGGACGAGACGGGCCGCGCGATCTGACCGGCCGGACTAGCGCCTGATCGTCACCCGCGCGACGTCGCGGGCCGTCCGCCCGTTGGTCGCCGTGGCCGTCCCGGTCACCAGGGGCGCCGGCCCGGAGCGGGCCCCGGCGCGGACGCGCAGCCGGAACGTCTTCGTGGTCGCGCGCCGCACCGACGAGGTCCGCCAGCACCGCCGTCCGCCGGCGCGCACGCCGCCCGAGGACGCGGCGACCACGAAGCGCGCGCCGGGCGTCACGCACGTCCGCACGCCCCTGGCGCGCGACCCACCGACGTTGCGGACCTGCGCCTCGACGCGGATCGAGCCGCCGCGCCGGACGACCGCGGGCGCCCGCAGCGCCAGTCGCAGCCGCGTGCGGGCGGCGGCCGGGGCCGCGCCGCCGATCACCGCCGGGGTCGCCGGGGTCTGGGGCGTGCGGCCGACCCCGCCGGCGGTCGTCGCGTAGCCGGTGCAGGCGACCGTCCGGCCCGCGTCGGCGGGCTTCAGGAGGTACGTCGCCGGACCCGACTGCAGGGTCGTCCCGTCGCGCGTGTCGGTGAACGCGAACGTGAACGTCGGCGCGTTGGTCCACGATCCCGGGGAGCACGTGAGGGTGTCGCCCGTCCGCGGCGTGCTCGTCGGCGCGCGCAACGCGACGCCCTCGCCGCCGACCGGGGCGAGCGGCGGGTTCGCCTCGCCCTGGACGAAGCGCAGGACCTCGGGCGCCGCGACGTTCGTGTGGAAGCCCGACTGGCCGGCCCCGCAGGCCGCGCCGCTGGAGACGATCCCGACGATGGTGCCGGCCTGGACGACGGGGCCGCCGCTGTCGCCCTGGCACGTCGACCCGGCACGGCTGCGGGTGACGGCGTAGAGGGCGTTGAGCTCGCCGGCGCCGCCCTTCGCCTCCGGGATCGCGGCGTCCAGGAGCGGGACGTCCAGCGCGTACAGGCCGCCGTCCTGGGTCCCGCCGCCGGACCGCACGCCGTAGCCCGAGACGCGCGCGGTCCCGAGCGGGCTCTGCCCCGGCGCGGGCAGCGCGACGGGCTGGGTCGCGGCGTCGTAGCGCAGCGGCGCGGCGAGCCGCAGGACCGCGACGTCGTCGGTCAGCTGCGCGAGCGTCGCCTGGTCGCCCTCGCGGGAGCGGTACCGCGGGTGCCGCCGCACGTCGGCGACCGAGCGCGTCTGCGCCGTGTCGCCCGCCTGCGGGATCACGGCGCCGCCGGCGCCGGGCGTGGGGTCCAGGCGCGAGAACCCGCTGTCGACGACGAACGACGCCGGCGGGATCCGGTTCACCCCCGCGAAGGTGCAGTGCGCGGCGGTGAGGATCGTGTCGGGCGCGATCACGGCCCCGCCGCAGGTGGCGAACGAGAACGGCCCGGGCGTCCCCCACGGCTGCCCGTCCCCGCGGACCCGGATCCGCACCTGGTACGGCACGGCCGTGATCGCCACGGGGGATCCGCCGACGATCCGCGGGGCAGCGGGCGCGGTGCCGATCGTGCTCGCGGTCCGGAGGAGCGGGGCGTCGGCCGCGGCGGAGGGGACGACGGCCGCCGCACCGGCCACGACGGCGAGCAGCGTCAGCCGGCGAGCACGGGCGAGGGGACGGGCGTCGACGCTCACCGTCGCACCGTATAGGGCGTCCCGGGACGCGGGTGCGGCGCCGGTCGTGGCCGGCGGATAGCGTTCCCCCGGTGCGGACCGCCGTCCCGACGCGCCGGCTCGGCGCGCTCGCCCTCGCGGCCGTCGTCGGGGCCGCAGCACCCGCGGCCACGTCGGTGGCGTCGGGCCGGCGCGCGACGTCGGCGGCGTCCGCCGCCCCGGCCCCCCGCTCCGCGCCGGCGGCACCCTCCCGGGCGGCCCCGCGCTCCGCCGCGGCGTCCGCGACCACCCCACCACCGGCCGCGCCGTTCCGCTGGGACCTCGCGCAGCGGCTCGAGGAGGGGCCGCGGCTCGCCCCCGGCGTGCCGGTCCCGAACGTCATCCCGCGCCGCGACCGCGGCGGCTACACGGCGAAGGTCGTCGAGTCGACGCCGGTGCTGGACGCGCCGGGCGGGCGGCGGCGGGTCTGGACCGCGGGGTCGACGACGCTGCACACCGGCAACGCGACGCGGCTCTCGGTCCGCCGGGCGCGGTTCGACGCCGACGGCCGGGCGTGGCTGGGCGTCCAGCTGCCGATCCGGCCGAACGCCAGCCTGGGCTGGGTCCCGTACGACGCGGTCGTCCTCGAGCACACCACGTGGTTCGTCAGCGTGCGGCTGCAGCCGCGCCGGATCGAGATCCTTCGCGCCGGCCGCCTGGTCCGCAGCAGCTCCGTGGTGATCGGCGCCCCGTCGACGCCCACGCCGACGGGCGACTTCGCGATCTACGAGATCGCCCAGCAGCCCAGCGCCCGGGACTTCCTCGGCCCGTGGGCGCTGCACCTGACGTCGTTCTCGGACGTCCTCACCGACTACGGCGGCGGACCGGGCCGCGTCGCCGTCCACGGCCGCGGCCCCGCGTCGATCCTCGACGCCCCGCTGGGCGCCGCCGCCTCGCACGGCTGCGTCCGGGTCCCCAACGCCCTGGTCTCGTGGATGCACGCCCGGACCCTGGCGGGCACCCCGCTGCGGATCACCGACCGCTGAGGCGCGGGGCCGGGGCGGACCGCCGCCGTCCGGGGCGGAGCGGTGCCGTCTGCCGGCACGTTTCCGCGTCACCCGCGTCCGGCCCGGGACCGGAGCGGATCCGTGCCGCCCCACGGCACCGACCCGCGGGGCCCCGGCCGCCCTACCCCGTGACCCCGCCGCCCGCCGCCGCGCGGGCGCGGCGCTGGATCGTCACCAGGCGGCGCGCGGTCGAGGCGCGCAGCGACGGGGCCGTGACGGTGACCGTCGCGGCCGTCGTGCGGCCCGGGACGGCATCGCGGTCCGCCCGCAGGCGGAAGGTCCGGGTGACGGTGGTCGCGGCCTTCTGGCGGGTCGTGGCGACGCCGCCCAGCGACGCGACCGTCCAGCAGAGGCGGCCGGCCGACAGGGTCGCGCCGCCGCGGGAGGCGACCGAGAAGCGGCTGCCGATGCGGACGCAGATCCGCAGGCCCTTCGCCGCCACGCCGCCGGCGTTGCGGACGGTCGCCGTCAGCGTGAAGGCCGAGCCCTGGCGGACGCGCGACGCGCCCGAGCCGGCGACGGCGGCGAGCTTCGCCGGGGTCGGTGCGGTGCCCGAGGGCGCGGGCGTCGTGGCCGGCGGGACGGGGACCGTCGGCGTCCCGATCGTGGTCGGCTCCTCCGGCGTCGTCGGGGTGGTCGGCGTGCCGCCGTCCGGGGCGGGCAGGACCGCCGGCGTCGCGGAGGTCGCCGGCGTGCGGCCCACGCCGCCCGGCGTCGTGGCGGTCGCCCGACAGCTGACGGTGCGGCCGACGTCGGCGCCGGTCAGGGCGTAGCGGGCGGACGATCCGCTCTGCAGGACCGTGCCGTCGCGCGCGTCGGTGAAGGTGAACGCGTACGTCGGGCCCTGGTCCCAGGTGCCCGCCGCACACGTCAGGGCGTCGCCGGCGTGCGGTTCCCGCGGCGTCGTCAGCGTCACGTCGGTGCCGCCGCGCGGGGCGCGCGGGATCGCGGGGACGGCACCGTCGAGGACGCCGCGGACGAAGCTCAGGTTCTCGCCGGCGGTGAGCGCGGAGAAGAGCCCCGGCCGGCTGCCGCCGCACGAGACCAGCGAGGACATGACGCCGACGACGCGCCCGCCGACGACCAGGCCGCCGCCGGAGTCGTCGCGGCAGGCGGCGCCCGAGACCGTCGTGAGGAAGAGCGCGTTGAGCGGGCCCGCGCCGCCCAGGGCCTGCGGGTCGACCGACTCCGCGAGCGTGGTGTCGACGCCGTAGAGCTTGCCGTCGGGCTCCTCCGCGGCCGGGTCCTGGAAGCCGTAGCCGCTGAAGAACGCCACCGAGCCCGTCGCCGGGTTCGGGCCCGCCGCCGGCAGCTCGGCCGCCTGCGCGTTCGGGGTGGAGAGGTCCAGCGGCTCGGAGAGCGTCAGGACCGCGACGTCGTCGATCAGGCGCGTCAGGTCGGTGCTGCTGCTCGGCCCCAGGTAGCCCGGATGGCGGGCCACGCCGCCGACGGCCTTGATCTGCATGGGGTCCGTGGTCGGGTCGTAGTCCTCGTCGAGCCCGGCGTTGAAGTCCGTGACGCCGGCGTACACGGCGTAGGCGTCGGGGTCGTCGACCGCGAGGCCCGGGTCCTCGGCGTCGAAGGTGCAGTGCGCGGCCGTCAGCACGTGCGTCGCGTCGAGGATCGTGCCGCCGCAGACGCCGGTGTCCTCCTCGCCCTCGCCCTCGGTCTCGATGGACGCCTGGTACGGCGCGCGGGTGATCGGGATCTGGGTGCCGCCGACGATCCGTGGCGCGACGCCCGGGGCGGGGCGGGCGGCCAGGACGGCATCGTCGGCCGCGGACGCGGCGGACGGGGCGGCGAGCACGACGACGGCGGACGCGGCGACCACGGCGCCGACGAGCCGGCCGGCGAAGGACCGTGATGGGGGGACGGGAGTACGGGACACCCCCGGCACGCTACAACGTCCGTCCAGGCGCGTCCGCGTTTTCTCACGATCGCCGATCGGCCGTCGCCACCGGCGATCGGCGGCCGCCCGGCCCGTCCGCCGCGTCGGGTGTGCGGCCCCGGCGTGGCGGGTATGGGCCCCGTCACGTCCGTCCGTCCGCGTCCCGGAGCGACCGGCCGTCCGCCGCGGGCGGACCGCCGGCGGCGGACCGACCGACGGCCGGCGGGAGATCCCCCGCCCGGGCCCGCGCGACCCTCCGTCTACGTGCGCGCGACCGCCCGTCCGCCGGCGCGCGACCGCCCGCCGGCACCCCGGCGCGCGGGACGGCCGCGTCATGATGGGGCCGATGCGAAGCGCCCGCCCCGCCATCCACGTCGTCGGCCTGGCGGGCGACCGGCCCGCGACCCCCGAGGGCGCCGCGGCGCTGACCGCGGCCACGCTCGTGGCCGGCGGGGTCGGCCCCCTGGCGGCGCTGCGCGAGCGCCTCGGCGCCGACGCGACCCCCGAGACCGTCGCCCTGACCGCCCCGCTGGAGCCGGCGCTGCGGCGGATCGCCGAGCACGACGGCCCGGTCGCCGTGCTCGCGTCCGGCGACCCCGGCTGGTTCGGGATCGTGCGCACGCTCGCCGGGCGGGTCGAGGCGGACCGGATCGTCGTGCACCCCGCCCCGTCCTCGGTGGCGCGGGCGTTCTCGCGCGTCGCGCTGCCGTGGGACGACGCCCGCGTCGTGTCCGCCCACGCGCGCGGGACGGAGGGGATCACCGCGGTCCTCGGCGCGCTGATCGCGGGCCCGAAGGTCGCCGTCCTCACCGCGCCGGACTGCGACCCGTCGTTCCTGGCGTGCGCCTACGGGCGGATCCCCGGGGCGCCCGGGCGGACGTTCGCGGTCTGCGAGCGCCTCGACGCACCGGACCAGCGCGTGACGATCGGGTCTCCTGCGGAGATCGCCGCGGGGACCTTCGCGGACCCCAACGTCCTGCTCGCCTGGCGGCCCGGCCGGCCCGTCGCCGCGGCGCGCACCGCGATCCAGCCGGCGCGGGCGGCGACGTCGTGGGCGCTGCCCGAGGACGCGTTCGCCCACCGGGCGGGGATGATCACCAAGCGCGAGGTTCGCGCCGCCGCGCTGGCGGCGCTGGGCCCGGGGCCGGGCGACCTCGTCTGGGACGTCGGCTGCGGCAGCGGCTCGGTCGCGGTCGAGTGCGCGCTGCTCGGCGCCGGCGTGATCGCCCTGGACCACGACGAGGGCGCCGTCGCGCTGACGCGGGAGAACGCCGCCGCCCACGGCGTCGAGCTCGCCGCGACCCATGCGATCGCGCCCGCGGCACTGGACGCCCTGCCGGACCCCGACGTGGCGTTCGTCGGCGGCGGCGGCGCCGACCTCGACGCGATCGTCGACGTCGCCGCGGCCCGGTCCCGGCGGGCGGTGGTCGTCACCCTCGCGACCCTCGAGCGGATCGGCCCGACGCTGGAGCGCCTGGCCGCCGCGGGGCTGACCACCGAGGGCACGCTCGTCCAGTCCTCGCGGATCCGCCCGTTCGTGGGCGCCCACCGGCTGGTGCCCCAGAACCCGACCGCCGTGCTCGTCGGCCGGCGAGGCTGACCCTCAGGTGATCGGCTCCGACGCGCTGCCCGCGACCCAGTTGCGCGAGCGCAGGCCGTCGAGGTGCCCGGTGTCGTTGTAGCCGCGCAGCCGCAGCCGGCCGTCGGGGAAGACGACGAAGCGGTTGACCGACGTGTTGTCCGCGCCGAGGAACGCGAACGCCTCGCTGCCCGTCGCCTGGCGGCACATCTCGGCGATCACGCCGCCGTGGACGACCGCGGCCACGGTGGTGTCGGGGCCGGCCTGCGCGGCGACGTGGTCGAACCCGCGGCGGACGCGCTCCCCGAACAGCTCGTCCCGCTCGGCGCCCGGGATGATGTCCCAGCGCTGCTCGGAGAACGAGCGCATGATGATCGGGTCGCGGCGGGCGATCCGGACGCGGTACTCGCCGGCGTCCCAGTCGCCGAGGTGGATCTCGCGCAGGTCGGCGACGACCTCGGGCTGCAGGCCGGTCAGCTCGACGAGCCGCGCCGCGGTCTGGTGCGTGCGCTGCAGCGTCGTGACGAAGAGGCGCGAGAGCGGCTCGTGGGCCAGGCGCTCGCCGACGAGGCGGGCCTGCTCCTCGCCGTCCCCCGACAGCGGCGGGTCGCCGTCGCCGTCCGCGTTGACCGGGAAGGTGCCGCCGGCGTCGATGCCGACCGTCGAGCCGTGACGGACGAGCAGGATCTCGGTGGCGCCGGGCGGGAGGGTGAAGAGCCGCTGGGCCTCGACGGTGCCGCTGGTGGTCTCGTCGTCCGTCGCACTCACCCCCGATACGTTGGCAGACCGGGCGCGGCGGCGATGGGTCACGATGGGGTCGTGTCCGGTGATCCCCCCAAGGCGCCCGCGGCCGCTCCCGGCGTCGTTCTCGGCGTCGGCGCCAGCCGCGGCTGCCCGCCCGCCGAGCTGGCCGCGCTCGTCGACGACGCCCTGGCCGCCGCCGGGGTCCCCCGCTCCGCCGTGCGGGCGGTCGCCTCCGCGACGGTCAAGGCCGAAGCCGAGCGCGAACTTGGCGTCCTCGCTCATCTTCTCGGGCGTCCACGGCGGGATGAAGGTGACCTCGGAGCCCACGGACGCGACGCCCTCGAGCTCGGAGACGAACTCCTCGATCTGCGACTCGACCTGCGGACCGATCGGGCAGCCCGGGGTCGTCAGCGAGTACGTGACCTGCACGTGCTCGTTCTCGATCTCGATCCCGTAGATGAGCCCGAGCTCGACGAAGTCCAGACCCAGCTCGGGGTCGATCACGTTCGCGAGCGCCGCTTCGACGTCTTCCACGGTGGCCATCCATCGAGTGTGACAGACCCGGACCGGGCCCTCCGTCGGCCCCGGACCCGCCGGGCGCGTACCGTAGGGACATGCCGCTCCTCCTGCTCGTGCTCCTCCTCGGCGGCGCCGCGCTGGAGATCTGGGTCGCCATCACCGTCGCGGACGCGATCGGCGCCCTGCCCGTGGTGCTGCTCCTGCTGGCGAGCTCGTTCCTCGGCGGCCGCGTCCTCGGCCGCGGGACCGTGCGCGCGTGGCGCCGGGTGGCCGACGCGTCGCGCAGCGGCGAGCGGGTGGGCCGGAGCGTCCTGGACGCCGGCCTCGTCGTCGTCGCCGGCGTGTTCCTGCTGCTCCCCGGCCTCGTCAGCGGCGCGGTCGGCCTGGTGCTGCTGACCCCGCCCGTCCGCGCGGTGCTGCGGCCGCTGCTCGCCGCGGCGGTCGCGCGCCGGATGCTGCCGGTCGTGATGAGCGCGCGCGGGGCGGCCTGGACGGCGGGACGGCGCCCGGGCGCGCCGGCGGACGTCGAGGGCCACGCGTCGGAGGCCCCCGGCGCCGAGCCCGAGGGCCCGGTGCGGGGCGTCGTGCTGCCGGCACCGTCGGACGACCCGCGCTCCGACCGGCGCTGACCGCCAGCCGCCGGGGCCCGGCGGCGGTCCCCGTGGCGCCCGTGGCATGATCGCGCGATGGCCCTGGACCCCGCTCTGGAACGACCGCGCGCCTCGGAGGCCCCCGGGTTCAGCGACGCGGTCACCTGCGCGTTCGCGGACGAGGCGGCCGGGGTGCAGGGCACGATCCGGCTCGGCGTCGCCGGCGGCGTCGCGTCCGGCCTGACGATGGTCTTCGTCGGCGGCGTGCCCGCCGTCGCCCACGCCGCGGGCGGCGTCGCCGTCGGTCCGGAGCCGGCGTCCTACGACGACGTGTCGGCCGCCGGCATCGTGCACCGCGTGGTCGAGCCGCACCGTCGCTGGACCGTCACGGCCACGCTCGAGGGCGTCCTGGTCGAGCTCGAGCTCGAGGCCACGGGTGCCGCGTTCGTCCTGGACCCGAAGCACCCGGCGTCGCGCCGCGGCGGCATGGAGGGCTACGAGCAGCCGTGCCGGGTCCGCGGGCGCATCGAGCTGCAGGTCCCCGGCGAGCCGCTGCGGACGATCGTCGTCGACGGCGTCGGGCAGCGCGGCCACCAATGGGGCGCGCCCGACTGGGAGACCCTCGAGCTGTCGCGGACGATCACCGGCTGGTTCGGCGACGACCTCGCGTTCAACGTCAGCGCGATGCGCCCCGCGGGCGCGCGCTCGCACGCCGACGAGGTCTCGTGGTCGTCGATCTCGCGTCCGCCGATCGAGACGTTCGAGGACGAGGACGAGGACACCGTCCCGGAGCCGGCGGTCGGCGACGGCACGCCCGAGGCCGTGGAGGCCCCGGAGCCCCGCATCTCGACGACCGTCGGGGCCGACGGGCGGCACACGTTCGCGACGGTCGAGCTCTGGGAGTCCGACGAGGGACCCGTCTGGACGGCGACGGGCGAGCCGATCGCCGGCACCACGCTGGAGCTCGGCCAGCTGCGCCTGGACATGGCGTTCTTCCGCTGGCGCCTGCAGGGCCGCACCGGCGTCGGCCGCTACGACATCCTGCGACGCGTCGAGGGCTAGTTCTCGGAACCGAGGCGGTCCCAGCAGTAGAGCTCGAGCGCCTCCTGCACGATCAGCTCGGCGCTCTCGCGCGACAGGTGCGGCAGGACCGCCTGGAGCGCCTGCTCCTCGGCGACGCCGGCGTCGAACGCGTCGTCGCCCCGGAAGCCCGCCGCGATCTTCATCGCCTCGCGGCGGTTCTCGCCCAGCGTCGGGAAGACGCGCACGAGGAACTCGCGGTTGGCGAGCGGCTGGCCGACCTCCATCGACGCGTGCCAGGCGGCGAGCATCGAGAGGTCGTTGTCGTCCAGCGCGGCGAGGGTCCTGGAGTACTGGCCGACGAGCTCGGGCTCCGGGATCTCGTCGACCCAGGCACGGATGACCTCGCCGACGAGCTGGCGGCGGGCTTCGCGGCCGATCGACTCGGCGATGACGCGGATCGCGTCCTGGGGATTGATGAAGACCAGTTCCACGGGGTTCCGTTCACAGGAAGGACGACGGGGACGCTACGGGCCGTCCCGGACGGAGTGCGGGGGCGCCGGGCGAGGCGCTGGGGACCCGTTCCGGGGCCGGGATCCGCGGCGGCCCGGACCCGGACGGGCGGGGTCTGCAGTTGCAGGGAGAACGTCGTCCGGAGCGGATATCGACGGCACGGACGCCCCGTGCCGACGGGCGGCCGGAGCCCACGGGCTCGCCCTCGGCGGTGACGTCGACGGGACCCGACCGCCGGGGCGCCGCGGTGCGGCGCCGGGATCGCCCGGGTCGCCCGGGTCGCCCCGGCGGGCGGTCACTCGAAGCCGAACTCCGACGCCGCAGAGCCGCCCCCGGAGGACCCCGACGATCCCGGGGCCGCGGGCGCAGCCCGGCGCGCGGGCGCCCCGGCCGTCCCGGCCCCGCCCGAGGACCCGGAGCCGGACGTCCCCGT
>NZ_JBFAPC010000107.1:0-19801 GCF_040675535.1 Patulibacter sp. NPDC049589
AGCTAGTCGGGCTCGAACCGACGACCTCCTGGGTGCGATCCCATTGGTCTGCCGGTCGGGTAATCGCGGGTCGGCGCCCGCGGCGCCCGGGACGTGGTCGCAACACCCGCCGAGGCCGCCCCGGCGATCCTCGCCGAGCTGCCCGGCCGCGACGGCCAGCCGACGATGCGCTTCCGCCGGGCCGGCGACGAGAACCTCGTCGTCGAGTACGGCGACCCGTCGATCGACTTCGCGCTGCGGCTCCGCGTGCACGGCCTGCAGCAGGCGATCCGCGAGCGCGCGCTGCCCGGCGTCCGCGACCTGACCCCCGGCGTCCGCTGCCTGCAGGTCCGCTTCGACCCCGACCGCCTGGCGCTGCCGCGGCTGATGGACGAGCTGCAGCAGCTCGAGCACGACCTGCCCGCGACCGACGCCCTCGAGGTGCCGGCCCGCGAGGTCACGATGCCGCTGTCGTGGGAGGACCCGGAGGCCGTCAAGGCGATGGTCCACTACCAGGAGCACGTCTTCCCGGAGGCCCCCTGGGCGCCGGACAACATCGAGTACATCCGCCGGATCAACGGGCTGGCCGACAAGCAGTCGGTCCAGGACCTGATCCTCGACACGCAGTACGTCGTCGTCGGCCTGGGCGACGTCTACCTCGGCGCGCCAGTGGCCCTGCCGCTGGACCCGCGTCACCAGCTGGTGACGACGAAGTACACGCCGGCCCGCACGTGGACGCCGGAGAACGCCGTCGGCATCGGCGGCGCGTTCCTCTGCGTCTACGGCATGGAGGGCCCCGGCGGCTACCAGCTGTTCGGCCGCACCGTCCCGGTCTGGATGCGCCGCGACGAGGAGGGCCGCACGCCCGAGAAGCCGTGGCTGCTGCGGCACTTCGACGTCCTGCGCTTCGAGCTCGTGTCCGCCGACGAGCTCCTGCGCCTCCGCGCCCGCGCCAAGGACGGCCACCATGTCGTCTCGATCCGCGAGCGCCCGTTCACCCTCGCCGACCGCCGCGCCCTCGAGGCCGCGCACCCCGCCGAGATCGACGCGCACCGCGAGCGGCGCTCCGCCGCCTTCGAGCGCGAGCGCGCCTCCTGGGCCGCCTGACACCATCCAACGACCGACACCCCGCGAGACCGAGAGCCCGATGCCCCAGAGCAGCGCCATCACCCCCGATCCGGCGGGCGACGCCACGTCCACGGAGCGCGCGGCCGCGCCGGATGGACCGGGCGGCACGGGCTTCGCCCCGCGGGACGCCGGCGCGGTCCTGGCCGCCGTACGGCGGGGCGTGGCCGACGTGACCGAGCTCGCGCGCGCCGCCCGCGACCGGGCGGCCGCGCAGGACGACCCGTCGTTCCTCCACGTGGTCGACGACGCGACGCTCGACGGCTTCGTCGTGCAGGCCGAGGCCGCGGGCCCGCAGGCCGCGCTCGCCGGACTGACGTTCGCGGTGAAGGACAACATCGACGTCGCCGGCGCCCCGACGACGGCCGCCTGCCCGTCGTACGCGTTCGTCCCCGAGCGCTCGGCCACCGTCGTCGAGCAGCTGATCGCCCACGGCGCGGTGCCGGTCGGCAAGACGAACCTCGACCAGTTCGCCACCGGCCTGGTCGGCACCCGCTCGCCCTACGGCGCGCCGCGCTCGGTCCACGATCCGTCGCGGGTGAGCGGCGGCTCGAGCTCGGGCTCCGCGGTCGCCGTGGCACGCGGCGACGTCGACTTCGCGCTCGGCACCGACACCGCCGGGTCCGGTCGCGTGCCCGCCGCGTTCAACGGCCTGGTCGGCCTGAAGCCCACGCTCGGCCGCCTGAGCACCGCCGGCGTCGTGCCGGCGTGCCGCTCCCTGGACTGCGTCTCCGTCTTCACGCGCGACGTCGACACCGCCGCGACCGTGCTCGAGGCCCTGACCCGCTCGACCGGCCCGGCGCCCTACCCGGGCGGACCGACCGACCCGGCGGACCCGTCGTCGCGCGGCCGGCCGGGCGGGGCGGACGCGGCGGCGGCGCGGCTCGGGGGCGGGGCCGGAGGAGCCGTCGGCGGCGGGACGGTGGCCGGCACGACGACCGAGGCTCGTGGGACAGCCGGCGGCGTGACGACGGTCGGGGGCGCGCGCGTCACCGAGGCCCCGCGCCCATGGCGCGTCGGGGTGGACCGGGACGCGCTCGTGCTCGCCGGCGACGACCAGACGCGCGCCGCCTGGGCCGCCGCGATCACCGCACTGGAGGATCGCGACGACGTCGAGGTCGTCCCCGTCGACCTCGAGCCGTTCGTCGCCGCCGGGAAGCTGCTCTACGAGGGCCCGTGGGTCGCCGAGCGCTACGCCGCCGTCGGCGCGTTCCTCGAGACCGGGCCCGCCGACGCCGATCCGACCGTCGCCGGGATCGTGCTCTCCGGTCGCGAGCCGCGGGCCGTCGAGGCGTTCGAGGCCGGGTACCGCCTGCAGGCGCTGCGCGTCACCACCCACGCGACGCTCGCGACCGTGGACGCGCTCCTGGCCCCGACCGCCCCGATCCACCCGACCGTCGCCGAGGTCGAGGCCGACCCGGTCGGCGTCAACACGCAGCTGGGCCGGTTCACGAACTTCGTCAACCTGCTCGACCTCTGCGCCCTGGCCGTCCCCGGCCCGCCGCGCCCCGACGGCCTCCCCTTCGGCGTCACCCTCCTCGCCCCGGCCTGGCACGACGAGCTGCTGCTGGAGTTCGGGGCGACCTGGGAGCGGTCGCTGGGTGGCGGCGGGGCGACATCGGCGGGCGGCGGGGCGACGTCGGCGGGCGGCGGCGGCGAGGCGGTGCACGACGTCGGGGTGGTCGGCGACGACGTCGGCAGCGCCGGCAGGGCGACGGCCGGCGCGGTCGCCGGGCCCACCCGCGGCACCGTGGTTCCCCCCGCCACCCCGACCGACGGCAGCGGCCGCGTCGAGGTCGTCGTCGCCGGCGCCCACATGGCCGGCCTGCCCGCCAATCCGCAGCTGCTGGACCGCGGCGCGACCTTCGTGCGCCAGACCCGGACGGCGTCGGGCCACGGCATCCGGATCGTCCAGACGCCGATGGGCGTCCGGCCGGGCCTCGCGCGCCCCGTCGCCGGCTCCGCCGCCCCGGAGGGCTCGGCCGGCCAGGTCGAGGTCGAGGTCTGGAGCGTCGACGCCGCCCTCCTCGGCTCACTGGCGGGCGAGGTCCCGGAGGGCCTGGCCCTCGGCCCAGTCGCCCTCCTCGACGGCACGCGCCGCCTGGGCTTCGTCGCCGCGGCGGTCGACCCGGCGGCCCCGACCGCCCCGATCCCGGGCGGCTGGCGCCGCCACCTGGCGGACGCCGCGGGAGCCTGAGGCAGCGCACGGGCCGAGACCGCAGCAGGCCGGTTGGCCGGGGGGCTGCGGTCCCGGGTCGGTCGGCGGGTCGGGACGGGACGGGACGGGGGTGCTGCGGCAGGTGGCGGTGAGGCGGCGGGCCGAGGGCGAGTGGCGGGCCGGAGCACGCCCCGCCGCGCTCCGCTCCGGCCCGAGTTGTCCCCGCCCAGCGCGGCAAACTCGGGCCGAAGGGCGACGGGCGGGTCGCCGCTCCGCTCTGGCCCGAGTTGTCCCCGCCCAGCGCGGCAAACTCAGGCCGAAGGGCGGCCGAACGCGCGCCGCGCCGCACCGGCCGCCATGCCCGTCCACCGCAGCGGACCCGCGCCGCCGCCCGGCGGGGAGGACGCAGCCCGCTCCAGCGACGTCGGCCCGACGAGGTGCGGCCCCCGACGCCCGGACCTTGTCAGGGCCCCGGCCCTCAGAGCGCTGCCGGCGTCGGCTCTCCCGCCTTCGCGGCCTCGATCATCGCGCGGGAGTCGCGCGTCGAGATCAGGAAGAACGCCGCCAGCGCGCCGGCCAGGGCGAAGGCCGCGCCGACCAGGAAGGCCGCCGAGAAGCCGTCCGTCAGGTCGACCAGCTGGGAGGGCGACAGGCGGCTGCGGGGGTCGACGCCGCCGGAGACGGAGGTCGCCACCGAGGCGAGGATCGCCACGCCCAGGGCGCCGCCGACCTGCTGCGAGGTGTTGATCAGACCCGACGCGAGGCCGGCCTGGTCGGGTCGGGTGCCCGAGACGGCGGCGATCGTGACCGGGACGAACGAGAAGCCCAGGCCGACCGCGGCCACCAGGGACGGCCCGAGGACGTCCGCCGCGAACGAGCCGCCGACCGACACCCGCGAGAACCACAGCAGGCCGGCGCAGACGAGCAGCAGACCGGTGATCAGGACCGGCTTGAAGCCGAGCCGCGTCACCAGGACGGAGGCGACGCCGGCCGAGACGATGATCGCGATCGAGAGCGGCAGGTACGCGAACCCGGCCTCCAGGGCGTCGAAGCCCAGCACCTGCTGCAGGTAGAGCGAGACGAAGTAGAACATCGAGAACAGCGACATGCCGACGAGCAGGCCGACGACGTTGGCCCCGCGCAGGGTCTTCAGGCGGAAGGTCGAGAGCGGCAGCAGCGGCTTGCGCGCCTGGGACTCGACGAGCAGGAAGCCCGCCAGCAGCGCGACGGCGACGACCCCGAGGCCGATCGTCTGCAGCGAGCCCCACCCGGCCCGCTCGGCGTCGACGACCGCGTAGACCAGCACCGCGAGGCCGGCCGTGACGGCGAACGCCCCGGGCAGGTCGAACGAGCGGTGCTCGTGGTCGTCCCGGCTCTCGGGCAGCAGGCGCGGGGCAAGACCGGCCGCGGCGAGCCCGACGGGCACGTTGACCCACAGGACCCACTCCCAGCCGAGATACTCGGTCAGGACCCCGCCCAGCAGGACGCCGGCGGCGCCGCCGGCCCCGGCGACCGCGCCCCAGACGCCCAGCGCCTTGTTGCGCTCGGCTCCCTCGGCGAAGGTCGTCGTCACGATCGACAGCGCGGCCGGCGAGACGAGCGCCGCGCCGAGCCCCTGGAACGCCCGGGCGACGATGAGCTGGATGTCGTTCGCCGCCAGGCCGCCGGCCAGCGACGCCAGCGAGAAGAGGATCAGGCCGGTCATGAACAGCCGGCGCCGGCCGAGCAGGTCGGCGAGGCGCCCGCCGAGCAGGAGACAGCCGCCGAAGACCAGCGTGTAGGCGTTGACGACCCACGAGAGGTCGTCCTGCGCGAAGTCGAGGCTGGTGCCGATGCTCGGCAGCGCGACGTTCACGATCGACGCGTCGACGACCACGATGAACTGCGTCGACGCGAGCAGGAGGAGGGCGAGGGTCTTCGCCCGCGGGGTGGTGAGCTCCACGGGGCCGGTCATCGGACCGTCCCCCGGGGTCCTGGGGTGGCGGGGCGCGCGGGTGGCGACGGTGGGGTCTGGAACATCGGTCGAGTCTCTCCGGCGATGCGGTCAGGGGCGGTCCGCGTTCGCCTCCGGCCGGAGGCCGATGCGGCCGCTCGCCGTCCGCATCCGTCCCGGCTCGTTCGATGGTCCGCCGACCCGGTGATGTCGCCCATGACCGCGACCCTAGGACCTCGACCACGCTGCAGGTCAAGGACCGGAGGCAACCACGATCGCGGTCGGGATCGTCGGTCCGGGCGGGCGGGGCCGGGAGCGGTCGCGCCGACGTCGCGGGCGGCGCGGACCGAGACGTCGCGCCCCGCGCCGCTCCCGCACGAGCCCGGGTCCCGGCGTGGGACCAAAGGGGCGCGCGCCCGACGCGCGTGCCTCACGCCGCCGCGCGCACGCACCCGGTCAGATGGTCGTCCACCACGCCCGCCGACTGCATGAAGGCGTACGCGACGGTCGGTCCGACGAACGCGAAGCCGCGCGCCTTGAACGCCTTGGCCATCGCCTTGGAGGCCACCGTCCACGACGGGACGTCCGCCATCGAGGCCGGCCGCCAGTCGGGAGCCGGGCGCTCGTCCCGGGCGGCGTCCGCGAACGACCAGAAGAACGCGTCCAGGCCCTCGTCGTCCCGCAGCGCCACCGTCGCGCGGGCGTTCGTGATCGCGGCGGCGACCTTCAGCCGGTTGCGCACGATGCCCGCGTCGGCTAGCAGCCGGGCGGTCTCCTCGTCCCCGTACGCCGCCACGCGCTCGGGATCGAAGCCGTCGAACGCCGCCACGAACGCGGGGCGCTTGCGCAGGATCGTGAGCCACGAGAGCCCGCTCTGGAAGGTCTCCAGCGTCAGCAGCTCGAACAGCGCGCGCTCCCCGTGCAGCGGCCGGCCCCAGTCCTCGTCGTGGTAGGCGCGGTAGACCTCGGGACCGCCGCCCCAGCCGCACCGGGTCACGTCGTCGTCGCCGGTGATCAGGTCGTCGGGCATGCCGCAGTCCTACCACCGGCGCCCGCCGGGACCCCGCGTGCCACGGATCCGGCACGGCAGCAGCGGCCGGCCGTCACGACCGGAGACGGGTGCGGCACCGAGGACGTCCCGGGGGGGAACCAGGACGCACCGCAGCGCGCGACGGCGCCCCGGCGTCGTCCCCCGGGGAACCAGGACGCACCGCAGCGCGCGACGGCGCACCGAGGTCGTCCCGCGGGCACGAGGACGCGTCGCGGGGCGCCGCGGCGCACGACCCGCTCGCCGCCCCGTCCCGGACCGCGCCGCGGACTCCTCCGCCTCAGGCCGTCAGCCGCCGCACGAGCGCCCGGACGACCGCCAGGCCGTCGGCGAGCGGCGGGATCGCGATCCACTCGCTCTCGCGGTGCATGTCGGCGCCGCGGGTCAGGCCCACGCACACGGTCGGTACGTCCAGCGGGAAGGCCGCGTTGCACTCGGTCGAGCCGACGTCCTCGCGTGCGGGACGCAGGCCGGCGTCGGCGCGGGCGGCCCGCGCGGCGCGGACGAGCGGCGCGTCGCCCGCCATGCGGCCGGCCGGCCGGTGGCCGATCCGCTCGACGCGCGCGGTGATCCCGGCGGGCGCCCGGCCGAGGGCGGCACTGACGATGCGGGTCGTCTCCTCGAGCCGGTCCTCGTCCTCGTCGCGCAGGTCGACGAGCAGCGACGCACGGCCGGCGATCGCGTTGACGGTCGTCCCGCCGTGGGCGACTCCGAGGTTGGCGTGGCGGCCCGGCGGGACGGCCTGCAGGGCGGCGGCGCCGGCCGCGAGCATCGCGTGGACGGCGCTGGGGGCGTCGCGGTCGCCCCACGAGTGCCCGCCCGGCCCCTCGTACGACGCGCGCAGGCGGACGGAGCCGATGCCACCCACGACGAGCTCGTCGAGCAGGTGACCCTCGAGCGACACGTACGCGCGCGCGGGGACCGTGCGGAGCAGGTGCTTGGCGCCCCGCAGGTCACCGAGGCCCTCCTCGCCGACCGTCGCGGCGAGGACGACGGGGACCGGCCCGGCCAGGGTGCCGGCCGCGAGATCGCGGGCGAGGACGACGAGGGTGGCGACGGCGACGGTGTTGTCGCCCACGCCCGGGGCGACGAGCCGGTCGCCGTCGCGGCGCGGCTCCAGGACGACCTCCGGCCCGAAGACGGTGTCGAGGTGCGCGGAGACGACGACGGCCGGGAGGGCCGGGTCCGTGCCGGGCCGGCGGGCGAGCACGTTGCCGACCTCGTCGCGGTCGGTCTCCAGGCCCACGGCGTCGAACAGGCCGCGGACCGCGTCGCCGCGGGGCCCCTCGTCGCCGGTCGGCGCGGGGATCGCCGACAGCCGCAGCGTCAGCTCGACGAGGTCGTCGAGGGCGGGATCGGCGGCGGAGCGGCGGCGGGACACGGACGGACGGCGGACGGGGTGCGGGTACCCGACCCGGGGACCCTCCCACATGACCGGTCGCCGGGCGCTCCCGGACGCCGTCGGGCCCGACGGGCGGGGGTCCTCGCCGGGACGGCCGGACGGGCCGGGGCCGATCTCGGCCGCGCCTTGCGCCCGAGTCTGCCGGCCGGGGGTCGGTCGATCGTCGGCCAGGCGGTGTCCCGTGTCGACCGCGCCCTGCGCCGGAGTCGGGCCGGCCGTGAGGCGCCCCGGGCACCCGCGCGTCGTGCCGAGCCGCCCGTCGCACCCCATCGTCCGTCCACCCGCCGGGCCGACCGATCGTCCACGACGGTCGGCGGCCCGCACGTTCTCGCCGATCCCTCGGAGGTGACTCGACGCCTCGCGGCCCTCCCCGCCCTGCTCGCCGTGGTGCTGATGGCCCCGTCCCCCGCGTCCGCCGACCGCCCACGTGGTCCGGGGCACCCGTCGGGCGGCGGCGCGTCGGCCACCACCGTGGCGGACGTCGACGTCGGCAGCTTCCCGACCGGCGGCGCCGGCGCGGACGAGGTCCCCGCCCAGGCCCCGGACCCGGCCCCGGCGGCGGGCGGCGACGCGGGGGTCGACGACGACGGGGCGACCGACGGGAACGGCGACGGCACCTCGGGCACCGGCGTCGCCCCCGACCCCGCGCTCCTCGTCCCCGTGCCGAGCAGCCGGCGCACCGTCAAGGGCCGCGTCGCCCGGATCCGCACCGACGGCAAGGCCGCGATCCCGCGGTCGTCACCGCAGGCCGTCAAGCGCGTGATCGCGGCCGCGAACCTCATCGTCGGCCGGCCGTACAAGTGGGGCGGCGGCCACGCGAAGCTGTTCGACACGGGCTACGACTGCTCCGGCGCGGTCGGCTACGCGCTGATCCGCGGCGGCCTGCTGCAGGGCTCGATGGTCAGCGGGACGTTCGCGCACTGGGCCGCCCGCGGCGCGGGCCGGTGGATCTCGGTGCACGCCAACGACGGCCACGTCTACATGGAGATCGCGGGCCTGCGCCTGGACACGAGCGCCGTCGGGGATCCGGGAGGCGCCTCGGGCGTCCGCTGGCGCCCGGTGATCGGCCGCCGGACGGGATTCCACACCCGGCACCTCGCGGGGCTGTAGGGCCGCGGGCACTGGGCCCGCCGGACCCGGATGCCGTGGCCGGCATCGCCGTCGCCTTCCGCCCGTCCCAGGCGCGGTGGCGGTCCCGGCTGCCGACCAGGGCTCCCCGGTCCGGGGCCGCGGGGCGCCCCAATGGCGCGTCCCTCACACCACGAGCCGCACCGCCAGCACCACCGCGACGAGCGTCCCGCCGACGACCACGACTCCGCGCAGCACCCGGTCGGGCAGGCGTCGGCCGTAGCGGGCGCCGAGCGCCGCGCCGACGATCGAGCCCGCGGCGACGAGGCCCGCGGCGTCCCACGCGACGTGCGCGAAGAGGACGAAGCCGATCGCCGCGACCCCGTTGGCGATCCCGACCAGCGCGTTCTTCAGGCCGTTGAGCCGCTGCAGCGCGTCGGGCAGCAGCAGCCGCAGCACCGCCAGCAGGATCACGCCCTGCGCCGCCCCGAAGTACCCGCCGTAGACGCCGACGCCGTAGGCCGTGCCCCCGAGCAGCGCCAGCCGCTGCGGGGTCAGGATCGCGGTCGTCTGCTCGGGCGCGGGCCGGCGCGCCATCAGGAAGCACGCCAGCAGGATCAGCAGCGGGACGATCGCGTCGAAGACGCCGTCGGGGAGCACGAGCAGCAGCAGCGCGCCGGTCGCGGCGCCGGTCCCCGTCCCCGCGCCCAGCAGCAGGACCCGCCGGCCCTGGTCGCGCAGCTCCCGGCGGTAGCCCCAGACCGCGGAGACGTTCCCGAAGACGAGCCCGACCGTGTTGGAGACGTTGGCCGTCACCGCGGGGAAGCCCACCGCCAGCAGCACCGGGAACGTCACGAGCGACCCGGACCCGACGATCGCGTTGATCCCCCCGGCCACCAGGCCGGCCACGAGGACCACCGCGACATCGAGCACGCTCACCCGCGGATCAGATCACGCCGGGCCCGGCGGGGCCGATCACGCCAGGACCGCCGGGGCGGGCGCCCATCCCGCGTGGCCGGAACGCACGCCACCGCGCGGTCGTGCGTGGTCGGCACGTGATTCCCGCGAGGCCGGTCTCCTCCCCCGTCGCGCCGCCCGGGGCGGGAACGCCCCCGTCCCGCGGGGGGACCACACGGCCAGACCTGGCGCCGCGGCGGCAGGACGAGCGTCCGCCCGCGTCCGGGTCGCCGGGGCCGGTCGTATCCTCCGCCCGTGCCCACCGGCGACCACCTCGACGGCCTGGAGAGCCGGCGCTTCGCCGGTCGCCGCGCCGAGCTGCACCGCCTCGACGCCTTCCTGGCCGACCGCCCGGACCGCCCCGTGCTCGCGCTGCACGGGCCCGGCGGGATCGGCAAGAGCGCGCTGGTCCGCGAGGTCGTCCGCCGCGCCCGCGACCGCGGGATCGACGTGCACCGCGTCGACGGCCGCGACCACGACGGGGCGGGCGAGGCCCTGGCGGCAGCGTTGGCCGCCCTGCGCACGCGGGACCGTCCGGACGCCGGGTCGCTCCTCGTCCTGGACACCTACGAGGCCGTCCCGGCCCTCGGCGCGCTGCTGCGCCGGGGGGTCCGCCCGCTGCTGGGGACGGGCGCGCGGGTCCTGATCGCCGGTCGCCGACCACCCGAGCCGGCCTGGCGCGAGGACGGCTGGTCCGAGGTCCTGCAGACGCTGCGGATCTCGCCGCTCGCCGACGAGGACGCCCGCGAGCTCCTGCGCCTGCGCGGGTTCGACGCGGGGCCCGCGGCCGACCGGATCACGGCCTGGGCGGCGGGCTCGCCGCTGGCGCTGACGGTCGCCGGGGACGCGATCCAGGCGGGCCACGAGCCCGACCTCGACCACCTGGACGCGGACGACCTGCTGGCCGACGTCCTGCTCGAGCGCCTGGCCGCGGACGAGCTCGGCGGCGCCGACCGCGAGGTCCTCGCCGTCGCGTCGATCGCCCTGGCCGTCGATGCCCGCCTGCTGTCGGCCGTCCTGCCGGGCACCGACGGCGACCACGCCGAGGCGTGGCTGCGCTCGCGCTCCTTCAGCGAGCAGGTCGGCACCCGCGTCACCCTCCACGACCGCGTCCGCCGCGCGGTCCGCGGCTCCTTGGAGGCTTCGGACCGCAACCACGCGCACGAGCTGCGCCGCCGCATCGCCGACCACCTCTACGCCCGCATCAACGAGGGCGAGGTCCGCCTCTTCGTCGACCTGGCGGAGCTGATCGCCGAGGAGGAGATCCGCCGGGCGATCGCGCCGCCGCCCGTCACCCACCGCGCGGAGTGGAGCGGACCGGGCGACGCCGACGTCGTCGCCGGGCGCCTCCCGCCCGGCGTCGTGCCGCGCTGGCCGGCCCTGCGCCGCTGGTTCGACGAGGCGCCCGAGGCCGTCGTGCTCGTCCGCGACACCGCCGACGAGATCGTCGGCTACGGCGTGGCGATCACCCCCTCGAGCGCCCCGGCGTGGGCCCACGAGGACGCCGTCGTCGGCCCGTGGCTCGCCGACGCCGCCGTGCGCGCGCCGGGCGGCGACGCGCTGCTGCTGCGCGAGGCGGGCGTCCTGTCACCGGACGCCGACCGCGCCGAGGAGGCCGCCGTCGTAGCGACCGGCAACCACGCGGTCATCCGGGCCGCGGGCCTGACGACGGCGCGCTGGGCCTACGTCGGCCTCGACCCCGTCGACGCCGGGCGGATGGCGATGCTCGAGGCCATCGGCTACGAGCGGGTCCCCCACCTGGACCCCGCGGACGACGGCGGGCTCGTGTGCTTCGTCCGGGACTTCGGGCCCGGCGGCGCGGCGTCGTGGATCCGCGACCTCGTCTACCACGGGGTGGGCCTCGCGCCCGCGTCGCACCAGCTGACGTCGACGATGGATCCCGGCACCGTCCGCGACGCGCTGCGCGGCTTCCACGACGCCACGGCGCTGAGCGTCAACCCCCTCGCCCGCGGCATCGGCCTGACCGAGCGGGCGGCGACCGTCCGCGCGCGGATCGAGCAGGCCTCGCGCGCGGCGTTCGGCGACTCGGCGGAGGAGCGGCTCCAGGCCCAGGTGCTGCGCCGCGGCTACCTGGACCCGGACGGCGGCCACGCCCGCGCGATGCTCGAGCTGCACATGAGCCGCACGACGTACTTCCGCCGGCTGGCGCGCGCGACGGACCGCGTCGCCGACCACGTCCTGGCCGACGGCGGCGCCTGAGGCGTCGCGTCGTTCACGCCACGGGCGGCCAGCAGTAGCGGTACGGCGGGAGCGCCTCGCCGCCCCAGTCCTCGAGGGCGTCGATCGCCTCCCCCACGCGGACCGCGGCGCGCAGGAGCTTCGGGAGCCCCGCCAGGTCCTCGTCGTCCGGGACGACGACCGGCCGGCGGGCGCCGGTGCCCTTGCGCAGGTCCGCCAGGAGCACGTCCCGCTGGTACGCCAGCCAGCGCTCGCGGCCCGCGGCGTAGGCCGGCGCGTCCCGGTACGCGATCACGACCTGCTCGGCGCCGTGGGTGCGCATCCGCCCCCGGCCGTCGGCGCACGGCTGCTCCGGGCCGGTGTTCGTCGTGAGCAGTCCGCCCTGCCGCAGCTCGCGCGGGCGGTCGACCGTCGCCTGCGCGGCGTAGCAGTCGGTCGCGCGGACGCCGACGACCTCGAGGTACGCCCGCAGCAGCTCCTCCGGGGTCCCGGGCAGGTACGGGAACGGCGACGGCACCGGCGGCGGGTGGTGGATCCGCGGGTGTTGGGCGTCGGCGACGGCCGACCAGTTGAGGACCTCGAGGTGGACGTCGTCGGCGCGCAGCGGGGCGAGCGGCGCGGCGGCCTGCATGCGCGCGAAGCGCTCCGGCCCGACGTCGGGGTGGACGACGACGAGGCCGCGGACGAGCGTCCGGATCGCGTCGTGCTCCTCACCGCCCCGGAGCGCCCGGAACTCGGAGAACCGCGCGAGCCCGAAGCAGCGCTCGGGCCCGATCCCGGCCTCGGCGCAATAGGCGAGGCCCACCTCCTCGTCGAGCACCGACGGCTCACCGGCCCGCCGCGCGACCCACTGCTCGTGGGCGGCGAAGGACGTGGCGACGGGACGGCCCGCGTCGGCGGACTCGCCGGCCGGCCCGGAGGACTGACCGGCCGCGCCCGGATCCGCGGCGCCGGGGACCGCCGCGACGCGCGACGTCCCCTCCCCCTCGTGCACGACCGCCCACTCCACGACCCGCCCGCGCTCGGAGTGCGGGGTGCGGGTCTGGCTGATCCGGTCGGGGACGCGATGGATGCCGAAGACGCGGTCCGCCGCCGGCCCCGACGCGCTCAGGTGCTCCAGCACGGCCGCGAGCTGGCCGTCGCCGCGGGCGCTCAGCCGGGTGACCACGACGACCGGGGCGTCCGCCGCGCGGTACGGCGATCGGGCCTCGTCGCGGGCCCGCAGCTCCTCGACGGCCGCGGCGGCACGCTCGCCGGGATCGTCGATCCGGGCGACCCGCTCGCGGTTCAGCGCCTGCCGGACGCCGTCCCGGAACTCGCCCTTGCGCAGCGCCCGCTGCTCGTTGATCGCCGCCAGCGGCCCGACCTCCGCGATGCGGGCCTGGAGCTCGTCCGGCGACGCCAGGTCGCCCATCCCCGCGCCGTGCAGGTAGCGCCCGGCGGGACCGCCGAGGATCCGCGCCTCGTCGTGGATCGCCCGGGCCTCCTCCCACGACGCCTGACTCGCGACCTGTGCCTCTGCGACCCGCGCCATGTTCGCGTCGTAGGCGGCGCGCTGCTCCGGCGTCAGCGACGCCAGGCCGGCCTCGATCGCCGCCTGGTCGGGAGGATTGCGCGCCGCGTCGAGACCCTTGACGATGTTGGACGGCCTCATCGCCGTCGCGACCTGCTTGAAGAACCCCACGTCCGCCCCCGCGCCGCCGGTCCCGGCCGCGCGCCGGGCTCGCCCCGGACTCTAGATGGTCGATTCCACGGAGATCGTGGGTGTGGGGTGCGTTCCGGGCGGTGTCCTGGCGTCGCACGGTGCCGAGAGCCAGACTGGAAGTCTGACTGAGGTGCCGGGTGGCGCCAGGTGCCGTCCGGAACGTGCACCACGCCGCGAGATCGTGGAATCCATCATCTAGGCCGTACGTCGTCCACGGTCGAGTCCCGGGTCGGTCCCGGTCCCGACGGACCGGGCGGCGCATAGGATCGCCCCGTGACCCTGACCCTGATGCACAACCCGCACTGCCCGACCTCGGTGCACGCCCTCGACGCGCTCGAGGCCGCCGGCCACGAGGTGACGGTCCGCAAGTACCTGCTCGTCGCGGAGCGCCTGTCGGAGGACGAGGTCCGATCGCTCGCCGAGCGCCTCCAGGGCGACCCGGTCGACGCGCTGATCCGGCGCGACAAGCGATACAAGGACCTCGGCCTGGACGCCGACGGCCTGGGCGTCGACGAGGTCGTGGCGATCCTGGTCGAGCACCCGGCCCTGCTCCAGCGGCCGATCCTCGACGACGGCACCGACGTCGTCATCGGCCGCCCGCGCGACCGCCAGGCCGCCTGGGCGGCGGCGGGCGCCGCCGTCGTCGCGTAGGCGCCGCGAGGAGGTCACCTCCTCGGCAGCCGGCCTGCGACCCGGCCACTGAGACGCGGCGCACGACCGGTGCGGTTCGGTGTCGCGGGACGACACGAGCCCGCACCACACCAACGCGCCGCACGACCGGTGCGGATCGGCGTCGCGGGACGACACGAGCCCGCACCACACCAACGCGCCGCACGACCGATGCGGATCGGCGTCGCAGGACGACACGACCAGCCCCCCGCCCCGCACGGCCCCGCGCCCCGGAACGCCGAGCGCCCCGGCGGGCCGGGGCGCTCGAGGACCTGCGGGCCGGACGCCGTCCGGCGCCCGCGGGATCACCCCTCGGCGACGAGCTGGCGCAGCACGTAGCGCAGGATGCCGCCGTGGCGGTAGTAGTCCGCCTCCTTCGGCGTGTCGATGCGGACGCGCGCCTCGAACTCGATGTCGTCGGCCTTGACGTGGACCGTCTTGGGCAGCTCGCCGGCGTTCAGCGCGTCGGCCAGGCCGGTGATCGTGAACGTCTCCTCACCCGTCAGGCCCAGGGACTCGGCGGTCTGGCCGTCCGGGTACTGCAGCGGCAGGACGCCCATGCCGACGAGGTTGGAGCGGTGGATCCGCTCGAACGACTCGGTGATCACGGCGCGGACGCCGAGCAGGTTGGTGCCCTTGGCCGCCCAGTCGCGGGAGGAGCCGGAGCCGTACTCCTTGCCGCCCAGGACGACCAGCGGGACGCCGGCCTTGATGTAGGCCTCCGACGCCTCGTAGATCGAGGTGACCTCGTCCTTGGGCAGCTGGCCGTCGTCGAGCAGGTAGCGGGTGAAGCCGCCCTCGGTGCCCGGCGCCATCTGGTTGCGCAGGCGGATGTTCGCGAACGTGCCGCGGATCATCACGTCGTGCGAGCCGCGGCGCGAACCGTAGGAGTTGAAGTCCGAAGGCGCCACGCCGCGGCCCTCGAGGTACTTGCCGGCCGGGGCGTCGCGCTTGATCGAGCCGGCGGGCGAGATGTGGTCGGTCGTGACCGAGTCACCGAGCTTCGCCATCACGCGGGCGCCGGAGATGTCGACGACGGGCTCCGGCTGCGCGGGCATGCCGTCGAAGTACGGGGCCTTCTGGACGTAGGTGGACGCGTCGTCCCAGGCGTACGTGTCGCCCTTGGGGACGTCGAGCTCCTGCCAGTTCTTGTCGCCGTCGAAGACCGTGGCGTAGCTGGAGCGGAACATGTCCGCCTGCAGGCACTCCTCGACCGTCTGGGCGACCTCGGCCGTCGTGGGCCAGACGTCCTTGAGGAAGACCTCCTGGCCGTCGGAGCCGATGCCGAGCGGGTCGGTCTCCATGTCGAAGTCCATCGTGCCGGCCAGCGCGTAGGCGACGACCAGCGGCGGCGAGGCCAGGTAGTTCATCTTCACGTCGGGGCTGATGCGGCCCTCGAAGTTGCGGTTGCCCGACAGGACGGAGGTGACCGTCAGGTCGTGCTCGTTGACGGCCTTCGAGATCGGCTCCGGCAGCGGGCCGGAGTTGCCGATGCAGGTCGTGCAGCCGTAGCCGACGAGGTTGAAGCCGATCGCGTCGAGGTCGACGTTCAGGCCGGCGCGCTCGAGGTAGTCGGTGACGACGAGCGAGCCCGGGGCCAGCGACGTCTTGACCCACGGCTTGGAGTCGAGGCCGAGCTCGCGCGCCTTGCGGGCGACGAGGCCGGCGGCGACCATCACCGACGGGTTCGACGTGTTCGTGCAGGACGTGATCGCGGCGATCACGACGTGACCGTGGTCGAGCGGGAACGTGTGCCCGTCGTACTCGACCTGGGTGGCGGTGTCGGACTGCAGGACGGCGGTGCCGCCCGCGTGATCGCCGGCCGTGGCCTCGACCGGGTGGGCCGCGGAGCCGTTCGTGCCGCTGGGCTCCGACGCCGCGGGCGGGTCGCTGGCCGGGAACGTCGAGTCGAGCGCCTTGTCGTACGGGCCGCTCGCGCCGTCGTCCCCCGCGAGCAGGTCGCCCAGCGAGGACCGGAAGGCCTCCTTCGACACCGACAGCGCCACGCGGTCCTGCGGGCGCTTCGGGCCGGCGATCGACGGGACGACGTCGCCGAGGTCGAGCTCGACGACCTGCGAGAAGGTGGGCTCCTCCTCCGGGTCGTGCCAGAGGCCCTGGGCCTTGGCGTACGCCTCGACGAGCTCGAGCTGGTCCTTCGGACGGCCGGTGAAGGCGAGGTAACGGATCGTCTCCGCGTCGATCGGGAAGATCGCCGCGGTCGAGCCGAACTCCGGGCTCATGTTGCCGATCGTCGCGCGGTCCGCCAGCGGCAGGCGCGTGACGCCCTCGCCGAAGAACTCGACGAACTTGCCGACGACGCCCGTCTTGCGCAGCAGCTCGGTGACGGTGAGGACGAGGTCGGTCGCCGTCGCGCCCTCGGGCAGCGAGCCCTTCAGGCGGAAGCCGATGACGTTCGGGATCAGCATCGGGATCGGCTGGCCGAGCATCGCGGCCTCGGCCTCGATGCCGCCGACGCCCCAGCCCAGCACGCCGAGGCCGTTGACCATCGTCGTGTGCGAGTCGGTGCCGACGAGCGTGTCCGGGTACGCCTGGGCCGGCGCGCCGTTCTTGCCGTCCTTGAGGAAGACCGCGCGCGACAGGTACTCGAGGTTGACCTGGTGGACGATGCCGGTGTCCGGCGGGACGACCTTGAAGGACTCGAAGGCGTCCTGGCCCCAGCGCAGGAACTGGTACCGCTCCTCGTTGCGCTCGAACTCCTTCTGCGCGTTGAACGCGAAGGCCTGGGCGTTGCCGAAGGCGTCGACCTGCACCGAGTGGTCGATGACGAGCTCGGCCGGGACGAGCGGCTCGATCTTCGACGGGTCGCCGCCGAGGTCGCTCATCGCGTCGCGCATGGCGGCGAGGTCGACGACCGCCGGGACGCCGGTGAAGTCCTGCAGCACCACGCGGGCGGGCGTGAAGGCGATCTCGTCCGACGGGTCGGCCTTCGCGTCCCACGTCGCCAGGGCCTCGATCTGCTCCTTCGTCACCGAGCCGTTGCCCTCGGTCCGCAGGAGGTTCTCCAGCAGCACCTTGAGGCTGTAGGGCAGCCGCGCGACGTCGTACTGCTCCTGGAGCGCGTCCAGGCGGAAGATCTCGATGTCGCGGCCGCCGACGGACAGGGTGTCCTGGGCGCCGAAGCTGTTGGGGTGATCGGAGCTCATGCGAGGGGTCCTTCGGATTCGGTGAGGGACTGATTCGGCGCGTCGGCGGGGAGCAGCACGAAGGGCTGTCCGTCGCGCGTCTGCAGCGTGCGGAAGTGACGGTGGTCGAGCGTGGCGATGCGGCGGGTGCGCAGACGGGAGGCGAGCGCGACGAGCGACGCATCGGTCAGCCCGATGTCGTCACGGCGCTGCACGACGTCGAGGACGTCGGCGACACCGTCGGCCCACCAGCGGACGGTGTATACACCGGACTCGAGGTCACCCCAGAGCGCGCGCTGCGCGTCGACGCCGCCGCGCGAGCCCACGAGGTGATCCATCTCGGCGACCGCCAGGGGGCTGGTGAAGAGGTCCTCGTCGACCGTGAGGAGCCAGTCGCGGACCTGGGCGTGGGCCCGGTCGTTGCGATTCAGGGCGGCCACGACGACCGAGGTGTCGACGACGAGGCTCACAGGCCGAACCCGGTCTCCTCGAGGTACCGGTCGGCGTCCTCGGCGAAGTCGACGGGGCCCGCGAAGACCCCGATCGACGGCTTCGGCCGCGAGGGTCGCCCGACCGCGCCCGTGAGCGTGCGGCGGATGAACTCGGCCTTCGTGACGCCCTCCTCGGCGGCGCGCAGGGCGAGAGCCTCGTCCAGCGCCTCCTCCAGGTAGACCGACGTCTTCTTCACCCCACGTAGGGTATCACCCTATGTTCCCGACCTGCGCGGTCGGAATGAACCACAGGCTGTGCTCAGCCGGCGAGGTCGGACACCGCGTCGATGACCTTGCCCGCCCTCGACCCCGTGCCGTTGAGGTCGACCTTGCGGTAGTCCCCGGGGGCGGTGGTCCCGCGTCGACGCACGAAGACCGTGGGCGTGCCCTTGACGCCTAGCTGGACCTTGAGGGCCTCGGACTCGCTGCTGAGCCGGGTCGTCGCTGGCGTCGGGGCGGTCAGGATCGGGGTCCCGCGGAGCTCGGGGGCGACGCCGCCGATCTTCTGCAGCAGCGCCGGGGTCACCCACTTGAGGCCCTCGGACTTCTGGTTGTAGAACAGAAGCTCGGCGAGGTTCCAGGCCCGCCCCTGCGCCGAGGCTCCGAAGACCGCGGTCCGACCGAGCGGGCTGTCGGGGCCGAGCCCGGCGAGCATCCGCATCTCCAGGTTCGCCTTGCCCGTCCGCACGAGGTCGCGCACGATTCGCGGCCCGTCCTTGAGCACGAAGCTCTTGCAGTTCGGGCACTTGACGTCGACGAACTCGACGACCGTGACCGGCGCGTCGGGGTCGCCGAGGACCATGCCGTTCTGCGGGATGCCGCGCAGGAGCGCGGTCGTCTCCTTCGTCCCCTTCACGCCCTGGACGACCGAGGCGTCCTTCGCTGGGTCGTCGCCCGAGAAGGCGCCCGACCCCACGACCACCGCGATCAGGATGACCGCGGCCAGGAACGCGAGCCCGACGAGCTGTCCCCGGCGGTTGCGCGCGATCGCCTCGTCCAGGTCGTCGTTCACGGCTCAGGCCTTCGAGCCCTGCGGCCCGTCCCCACCGGCGGCCGAGGCGGCCGAGACCTCGGCGGCCGGCTCGTCCTCGTCCTCGTCGTCCTCGAGGTCCAGGTCCTCCGGCGCCGGGCCCGCCCCGGCGAGCGCCGGGCGGTCCGGTCCGCGGAGGAAGCGGATCGTGCTGGTGATCGCCAGCAGCGTCATCATGATCGCGCTCGTCGTGCAGAACGGACAGAACGCGTCGAGCGTGATGTAGGCCCGGTACATGAGGAACAGCGAGAACAGGAAGCCGATTCCCGCCCCGATCACCAGCGCGAGGCGGGCCAGCTCGTTGCGCGGGAAGGTCAGGAGCAGCAGGATCCCGACGTAGCCGACGATGCCGAGCACCGAGACCGGGATCCCGAAGAGCTCCGACCACTCGGACTGCTGGACGATCGTGCAGCCGGCGCTGACGCCGCAGACGCCGGCGTGCTCGTACTTGGAGTACGTGAGGTAGATCGCCGCCGCGAGGCCGATCGCCGCGAAGACGTACTGCGCGATCCGCAGGCGGCGGTCCAGCATCAGCGCGTCGCTGCCTTCGCGCTCGCCGTGGCCTTCTCGACGCCGGCCTTGATCGCGTCGACGCTGGACTCGACGGAGGTGTAGACGTTGGTGCCGCGGGCCTGGACGAAGAACGCCGGGGTGCCGGAGGCGCCGAGGCCCTTGAACTTCGCGTCCGCCTCGGCCGCGAGGGAGCGGCTGCCGGGCGTCTCACGGACGTTGATCGCGGCGGCACCGACGCCCGGGGCCTGGGAGGCGATGTCCTTGAGCTTCTTCTCGGTGATCCAGGACGTCGACTCCTCGCCCTGGTTGTAGTAGTTCATGCTCAGGAACGAGAAGAACTTGTTCGACGCGGCCAGGTTGTTGACGGCGATCCGGCCGATC
>NZ_JBFAPC010000108.1:0-19480 GCF_040675535.1 Patulibacter sp. NPDC049589
TGCTGGCGCTAATTGCTTGCTCGGCGAGCGGGGGATCGAGTGCGAGGAAGGCGCGGCGTAGAGCCTCGGCCGCGATGACGCGTTCGATGATTGGGATGCGTTGAAGGTCGAGGTAGGGCTGTGGAGGCCGGTCGCCGGTGATGCGGTCGGGATTGCGGAAGTAGAAGTCGTCGTGCGCGCGGTCGCGACAGAGGGTGACCCCGAACGCGAATGGCTGGCTCTGTCGACCGGCGCGGCCGATGCGTTGCTGGTAATTGAAGCGCTGGGGCGGCATGTTCGCCATGACGACGGCTCGAAGAGATCCGATGTCGACGCCGACCTCCATGGTGGTCGTCACGCTGAGGACGTCAATGGCGTCGGTGAGAGCGTTCTCAGTTGGCGCGGCAAGGAGCGCGCCCTTGAACTGGCGCTGGCGAGCGCGCTGTTGGTCGAGGTCGATCTGGCCGGTGAGCTCTTCGACCCTGAGGCGCCTCGTCGGCTGTTGCGCGAGCCAGGCGTAGTAGTCGTAGTCGCGTTCACGCTGCTCTTCTACGAGCCGGGGCGCGTTGCATCGAATCCCTGTGCAGATGCCGCCGCTGGGATGCAAGTGGGTCCGGGCGCATCTCGCGCATCGCCAGCTGCGGCCGTCGTCGCTGGCGGTTCGGAGGATGAGTCCTTCGCCTTCGAGGCACCAGTTGCGGATCGTCCGGGAGTCCTCGAGCGCGACCCGGATTCCGTCCTTCAGCGAGGTGGGGTCGATGCCGTGGTGCGATGCGACGGCCGTCACGTAGTCGCCGAAGGCGAGGCCAGCAGTGCCTTCTCCGGCGGCCCAACCGCCTGGGTGGCGCTGCGCGAGGCCGAGGATGCGAACGCACGAGTCGAGGACCTGTCGAGCGACGTCGTCGGGCAGGTCGATGGCGTCGAGCGAGTGCGCTTGCGGCTGGACGACGCCGAGGCCGATGCTCTCGAAGTCGCGGCCGCCCCGACTGAAGAGCGCGTCGAACGCGTAGCCATCGAGGTAGCTGGCGGTGTTCCGAAGCCCCACGGTTCGCTCAGGAACGGGCAGCGGCGTCCACTCGGTCGAGGGGGGATCGTGCAGGATGTTCCACGGCCGATCTCCGCCGGCTACCGCGCTTCCGGCTGGTAGCGGTCCGGCAGGGTTGACGCCAAGCGCTACGAGCTGGCCACCGATGCGCTCCTGCAGGGTTCGCCAGGTGATGCGTTGCTCGGTGCCGGCGTTGGCCTTCTCGAAGTTCTCGACCTCCTCGCGGAACTGCGGCGGGGCGTCGGCTCCGAGATGGGCGACCATCGTGTACGCGGTGTGCAGCTCCGGGTTGGAGCGAGACATGGCGTCGACGAGGGTGCGCTCGGAGTCGGTCAGGTCGTTTCCGGCGGCCATTGCGCGCATCGCATGAGGAGCGGAGACGGCGGTGGTGAGCTCGGCGGTGATGAGCTGGCGCAGAAGGTCGCGAAAGTGATTGAGCTCCATGCCGGCAGCGGTGCTGGCGGCGTCGTCGCGCGAGTCGGTGAAGACGATGGTTCGGCCTTCTCGCTCGTCGGAGCCGATGGCGCGCACGACGCGGTCGACCACGATTTGAGCGCTTCGGGTCGTGCCGGTCGTGTGAGCGCGGATCGGCGAGCGGATCGCTCCGCGCCACAGCCGGCGAAGGTCCACATTGCGTCCCTGGCTTGCGCAACGGGGGCAGCGCTCGGGGATGGCGGGAACTCGGGCGCGAGGGTCGTCGAGGACGAATCGCGAGACGCTGAGCATCGTTCCCGTATCGGGCCCCGCCCCGATCGCAGGAACGAGCAAACCGGATCGCGAGTCGAGGTCGGCGGGAACGAATCGAAAGGTCGCGTCTTGGTCTCCGCGGCGGTGCTTCCACGACCCGTTGGGCGGGCACGGGCCGGGCCAGTACCAGAGGTACTCGCTGGCGTGGGCGCGCTCGAAGACTCGACGCTCAGCGGCGCCTGGGCGTTGGGGAAGCGCGGAGACGTAGTGCCCTTGGTCAGGGTCATCGTCGCCCGACGCGGATGCGAACCCGCCCAGGGACGCCTCTCCGCATTGGAAGCAATAGAGCAGCTCGAGCACGCGCGAGCCGCAGCGGCAGCGAGCGCGCGGTGCGTCGTACAGGCGTCCGATCCGCGGGCCGTGATCAGGGGATCGTTGTGCGTCGGGACATCTGGGGTTGCTACATGCCCACATGCCTCGGACGAGGCGGTTGAAGTGGTGCGTGCGGAACGGGATGAGCGACGTATCGCCCTCTGCGTTCGCGATCGCGTCGATGACCCAGCGGAACGCTTGATCGCCCTCGTCGTCGCCGCGACGCCCGAGAAGTCGCTCCTCGACGACGGACAGCGGGGTCGCGCGCGGCCCATTGTCGTCCGAGCACGCCCGGGCGAGCGCGGCGTCCAGTCGAACTCCGGCGAAGTCCAGCGAGTCGGCAGGTCCGCGCGATGCCTGTTCGCGAATCGCTTGGCGATCGAGGGGTGGTTGTTCGGCAGGCGGTTCTGGGGTTCCCGTGACGACCTCGAACGTCGACTTGTCGACGCCGAAGAACTGCTCGAGGTACTCGAGGCCCTCGTCTCCATCCAACGATGCCGATGTGCCGATGCAGCAAAGCTGCGGAGAGTTGATGGCGAGTCCGAGGCGTTGCAGGAGCCGTCGCACGATTAGCGCGACCTCTGTGCCTTGGGTGCCGCGGTAGCTGTGCAACTCGTCGACGACGAGCGTGAACGTGTTGCGATCGTCGCTGGCCAGCCATTGCCTCGTAGCTTCGAACAGGTTGTCCTCTCGCGCGCGCATGAGGACCACGTTGAGCATCGAGTAGTTCGTGACGAGGACGTCCGGCGGCGTGCGGATCATGTCCCAGCGAGCGAGGAGCTCCCCGTCGCGAGGGTCCGCGAACTGGGCGCGGATCTCTTCGTCGATGCCGCTCATCGCGTCGCGCTCGCGAATCATGGCGAGCAGCTCGTTTGAGACCTCACGCGCCGCGCGCTCGGATAGGGCAGAGGGGATCTCGCCGCCGCCTAGAGTCGCACCGGTGTACCGGCCGAAGAACAAGGGCGGCCCTCCTCCGCGTCGTGGGGCGCGCGAGATAGCCAGCCGCAGGCGCGCGATCTGGTCCTCGACCAGCGCGTTGGTGGGATAGAGCACCATGGCTCGAACCGCGGCGTCGCGGCCGGCCGGCGGTCGTGCCGGCTTCCAGCTGCCGGCCCGGGCCCACCATGCATCGAGCTCGGGTGCGACCGGGCTGCGCAGCGCCTCGTCGACCAGTCGGGCGAGGATCGGAAGCATGAACGCCTCGGTCTTTCCCGAGCCGGTTCCGGACGTCACTACTACGTTTCTCTTGCCCTTCGGGCCTGAACCCAGCGCGATCTGCATCGCCTCGGCTTGGTGGGCTCGAAGGCGGAAGTGACCATCGGCGCCGAAGAGCATCTGCGCGACGGTGTCAGCGACCGTCGAGTCGAGGTTGGCGGTGGCGCAGACCTCCCGGATGGAGTCGGTGGACGCGTAGCGCAGAACGGGTTCGATCAGCGGTTCGGTGCTGATCAGCTCGGGGCGCTCGAGGAGCGCCCGCCGCTCCTCGCGGAGGGAGGGATCGCGCAGCCAGTACGCGGTGTCGTAGTAGCGCAGGTACGCATCGTCGATCGCGGCTTGGAGCGCGAGTGGGGTTCGGCTAAGCAACGTCGATCTTCTCCGTCGTGGCGTGTAGTGAGCTGGCGATCCGCTCGGCGATCGTTGGCGGCACGTCGCGGTAGGCGATGCCGCCCCTCGTCGCTTGCGCGCTCCAGCCCGATGAGAGCATGGCTGCTCGCTCCCAAAGGCCAGGGAGCCGGCAGCCACGCGGGACGATCAGCGCCCTGGCTGTGGGGCCATATGCGAGCTGTCGTGCTCGGAGGGGCACGTCGAGCCAACGTGCGAGATACGTCTCGCACGAGCGCAGCGCGATGCCGTCGAAGTAGAACGATCGACGAGGAAGGCCGACGGTACGGTGCGCGCCGGGAGTGGCGAGCCTGTCGCATCGCTCCCAACGACCGCGGAACGGCGAGTACCGCTCGAGGTTCTGCGGGGCACGTTGGGACGGGAGCGTGTCCACGAGACTCGAAACGTGAGGAAGCGCGGCCGCGAGGCGCTCGGCCGCACCCGTCGCTCCGCGCAGGACCACGCCGTCCACGTGCGTTCCGTCGAGGAGCTCGAGCGCCGTGTCGCGGTCGGGGCCTCGCAGGGAGACTCGATCCGGACCTTCTGCGTTAGGGGTCTGAATGAACGTCATCTCAAGTTCGCCAGCGAGGTCTCGGACGGCGGAGATGACCTCTAGCGACCGCCACCCCGACAACGTCAGCTCGTCGCTTCCGCACGGAACGAGCATCGGGGGCGAGATGCCCCATTGCAAGATCTCTCCGGACGGCTCGATGCTCAGGTCTAGGTGGCCGAGCGACGACAGCGTCCGCGAACGCTCTCCGACGGCCCAAGGGCGGTCGTCGACCTGCTCGATGATGCGCTCGAACGCGCGTCGGTTGCCGTGGCCCTCGGCGCTGAGGGCAAGCAGGAGGTCTTCCTCGGGCCGGAGGCGCTCCGTTGGTCGCGCCGGCATTCGGACGGCGCGCCTCGAGGTCGCGCCGCGGGGCGCGGGGGGAGGGATGAAGCTCTCCCGCTCGCAGTACGTGCACGTCGCCGAGATGCCACGGGTGTTCCGTCCGGGTGGCAGGCGGTAGTGATGAAAGCCGGTAATGAAGCACTCTGGGGCTACGACCGGTAGCTCGGGGGCTCTCGGCGGTTCGGCGCGCTCCACGTTGGTCCCGGATTCCGGCCTGTCGCCAAGGGTGTGGGGTATGCGAGGCCGCGGTTGTGGCGGGGCCGTCGCGATGTTGCTCGGCACGTCCGCTCCGCGGAGGTTCCCGTCGTGCTGGACGGCGCTTACGGCCCACCGTGGATCCCAATCCGGCTGGTGCCCGATGTCGTGAGCCAGCGCTGTCGCGGTTGGCGCTACGAGCTCGCAGCTCGTGCGGGCGACGGACTCGGTGGTGCGGGTGCCGCGTGCGACGAAGTACAGGCGTCCAGGCTCATGGAAGCGGCTGGCGAGGTCGAGGACGTCTCCGTCGCGTGCCTCAGCTTGGTGGACCACGGCGGTCGCTTGCTCGTCACCTACGTCGATTTCGATATCGGCGTCTGTCTCTGCGGGACGCAGTGCCATGGACCCGGTTAGTTGGAGGACCGCATCCTGTAGCGCGTTGACCGCGAGCTGGGGAGGTGCGCTTGCTAGCCACCGCGACTTGCCCGGGAGCCGGAAGCCTCCATGAAGCATGAGCTGCGACCAGCCAGTTGGCACGAGTGCTTCGAGGGCCCCGTTCCGGGCACCGGGGGCGACGATCTCCACGTTCGAGAACAGCGACCATCCTGCGGGAAGCCCGGACACGGCGTCCTCGCGCTGCCATCCCGGGCGGGCGATTGCGGGCAGCGCGTCAGCGACGCGGTCGGCTAGGAGATCGCGGGCCAGGAGCACGTGCGATTCGCCGAGGATCGCTCGATCGACCTCCAAGAGGCGGTTTCGATCTCCCTCGCGGCGCAGGACGACCAGCGGCCGTGGGGTTCGGGCCACGAGATCGTGGTCGCTCATGACGGTCGTGATGGCGTTGAGTGCCCGGGCTGCCTCGGAAGAGCGGACAATGCTCTCTTGTCCCTCGTCTGGCGCAAGCTCGATCATCTCGTCGGCGAGGCCGAAGTCCAGGATGGCCTCGCCAGGGGCTGTTCGGGCGAGCAGAGCAAGCTGGAGGCGCCGGCCCGGCGGCCGGCCAGGTCGCCCAAGGAGCTTGCCGACCAGGCGCAGGCCCACGGCTCGCGTCGACGTCGTCGCGCCGCCGTCCCACGACGGAAGTTCGGCGAGCGCGACATCTGCGACCTGCTCCGCCGCACCGAGTCGGCAGAGCTTCTTGAGGCTCTGCGAGACGCGCGACGTCGGCAGCCATTCCCGCAACATGCGCACCATGTCCTCGCGCGCGACTTCCTGGCCGGGCACCAGCCGTGCCCAGCTGAAGAGCCCGCGAAGCGCCGCGCGATCACCCTCACGGACCAAGGCCTGGGTGAGCGCCGGGCCGATGTAGGCACGGTGATCGAACGGAAACGCCGTGGGAGTGCCCCGGCGTGGATCGGCACGGATCCAGCCGTTCAAGACGTCCCACATCGTCGGCACGTCGCGGCGATGCCCCGCTTTGACGCGGTTGAGGAGGGCGGGTTCGTCTGGCTCGCCGCCGATCGCCGAGACGAACCGCGCGTAGTACGCCGACGAGCCGAACTGATCATCGGCGTGCATCGACTCCGCCACCAGCGAGAGCAGCGCGAGAACGCCAAGGATGGGCGGGGGACCTACGCGCCCCCGAACCCGCCACTGCCCCAGTCTCGTGCGGTGCCGTTGAAAGATCGGGCCATCGCGGTCCAGTACGAGGGTTCGCGCGACGGTTGCTTGCAGCGAGCCTCGGGGATCGCCGAGATCGAGCCCCGCGCCGGTGGCGATGCGGCGAATCGCGTGGTCCTCGAGATCGAGATAGACCGGCTGCGACGTCCGATCGACAGAGAAGAAGACGTCGACGACGGCCTTGTTCACGCGCTCGTATGCAGACCAGCTCGAATGGGCGTCGCGGTCGCTCATCGATTGCTTGGGCGCGCTCGCATCGTCTCCTAGTCGTATCCCCTCCACCGGACCTGACGTACGGTTGCCACCAGATTTCGAGAGATGGACGCCAAGTCGGTGCTCATGATCCCTCGACACCGGTGACGTCAGAGCCATCGAGAGACCCTTGGGGCTAGGAGCTCGGGGTGGGCGGCGGCGAAGGCCTCGAGTGAGGGGACGGTGCCGAGCTCGGAGGGGATGGCCGAGTGGCTCTCGTGCGTGGGGAAGGCGTACGCCTTCCCCACGCCGTCGCTTGCCGCTGGCTGGAGCGCCTCGATGAGGACTGCGTTCGTAGCACCGCTCTTCATCGCGACTACCGCCAGGCGCCCGTCATCACGACATCGGAGCGTGGCCTCGTAGACCTCGGTCAAGCGCCAAGCCACCCTCCGCCCGGCCGGAGCCCATTCGTCAGTCTGCTCGAGCAGGTCGAGGGCCACGGTGAGCGAGTCGCCTCGTCGTGCGCCGGCTGGGCCCCAGCCGATCCCGACGGTCAAGTTCGTGCGGCCGCAGGCCTTCGTCTCGTCCCATTGGCCATGCGCTTGGCTGTTGAGCTTGACCCGCCACACGTTCGACATCGCAGGTAGCTATCGACCGTGCGCGAGATGACCTTGATGGGGAAGAGAAGAACTTCTGCGAGAAGCTACGTGATCAGATGAGCGCGTCGTTGGGCGAATCACGACCAAGCACGCTATGAAGCGGGCGTCGGCAGGTCCCGCAATGCGCCTTCGACGCTCTTCGCGACCTCTTGTGGCTGCTCGTGCTCCCACGCCCGCAACACCGTCCAGCCGGCGGCACGGAGCTGCTCGTTGACCGCGTGGTCGCGGTCGACGTTGCGCTGAAGCTTCGGACCCCAGTAACCGGTGTTGGTCTTCGGGGCGTTGCCGTGGATCGGGCAGCAGTGCCAGAAGCAGCCGTCGACGAACACCGCGAGGCGCTGCCGCGTGAAGACGACATCGGGCCTCACCACGCGCTCAGGCAGGCGGATCGGCAGGTCCTTCCGAAAGCGCAGGCCACGGCGGTGCAGGGCGGAGCGCAACGCGATCTCTGGCTTGGTGTCGCGGCGAGGATTCGCGCGCATCCGCTTCGATGCCTCAGGGCTCGTCGGATGCGGATAAGGCAGCGGCGGCACTGCGAGTAAGGAAACCACGGTTGGCGGGCGAACCGGAAGCGCATGGACCGTCGGGGCCTGATGAACCGCCTCGCCGAGCCGACCCGGATCGCGTTGCCGCGCGAGGTGTGGGAGGTCGCTGCGATCTTGGCCGGGCTACGGGTTCGCGCGAACGACCCGATCCGCGCGGCGGACCGCAACCGAGGCGAGGACAAGAACTGGCTCGCAGACATCGGGGGACGCTCGGCGAGATCATCGCGCTGCGTCTGATCAACGAGATCTGCGATGCGCCCGTAACGCACCACCCGATCGACTTCGAGCGGTCGGTCGACGACGTCGATCTCGTCGTCGACCTCGAAGGCGGTCCCCTGCGCTTGGAGGCCAAGGCGCACGTCTTGGCTCCCGGGAAGCGCTGGTTCATGGTCAACCGACGCGCGCACGAGCGGTCGCTGGCTCGCAACGCCGAGGGGTACGTGCCGCTGATCACTGCCCTTGGTGCTCCGCGCGCGCAGGTCGGGTCCTTGCTGACGACCGACGAGCTGTCCGGATGGGGAGCGCCGACCGTCTCTCTCGGGGATCCCGCCATCGGCGTTCGCCTCCAGGCGCTTGCGACCAGTCACTTCGGCCGACCGCTCCGTGCCCTCGAAAACACCGTCCCCAGCGGGGTCGTCATCGACGAGGGCGAGCTGGCCGCCACGGCTGCCCGAGCCGGAGCCGACTTCGACGCGTGGCGCCGCGAGCTCCCCGATCTCGCGCGACTCCCAGCGAAGGCTCTGCGCGACGCCGTGACGCAGGCCCGGGCCCGCATCGAGCGGGTCCCGGATCACTAGCTCGACGGGCGGATCCGTAGTGGTGGCGGGGCCGGGAGCTGGTCGTCCACGGGACGAGCAACAATGCAGCGCACGTGAGCTCGTCGGACTACAGCGTGGCGTCCCTCTACAGCGGGGCCGGTGGCCTCGACCTCGGATTCCAGCAAGCAGGATTCGAACTTCAATGGGCGATCGACTTCGATCGCCACGCCGTCGAGACGTACAACCGCAACATCGCCGATCACGCTGTCTGTGGCGACGTTCTGCAACACGATCCTCCGCCGGGCCTTCGCCCGGATGTGTTGATCGGCGGGCCTCCCTGCCAGGGGTTCTCGGTCATCGGACGGATGAATCCGTCCGACGAGCGAAGCAAGCACGTCTTTCACTTCCTCGACGTCGTCGCCGATCTTCGTCCACGCGCGTTCGTGATGGAGAACGTCAAGGCGCTCGCCGTCAACGAACGCTGGGCCGGCATCCGGGAGGGCCTTCGCAAGCGCGCCAAGTCGCTCGGCTACGAGGTCGACGTCTTCGTCCTTAATGCCTCGCACTACGGCGTGCCCCAAGCGCGCGAGCGCATGTTCCTCATCGGATACCGCGACGGCGTGCCGACCAAGCCCGCTGCCACCACCAAGGATCGGCCGCCGACGGTTCGCGAGGCGCTCGCCGTCCTTCCGCGCATCGGCGAGCCCGGCAACGATGGCGTCTGCACCGCCCGGGTCATCCCCGCTCGCGCGCCGGTGATGCGGCCGACCGCCTACAGGGGCAGCCTGATGTTCAACGGCTCGGGTCGGCCGTTGTACCTGGATGGCGCAGCGAAGACGCTGCCGGCCTCGATGGGCGGCAACGCCACCCCGATCATCGACCAGGACGAGCTCGACCACGGCGCGCTGCCGTGGGCCGTCGAGTACCACGCTCGACTGATGGCCGGCAAGCCGCCACTGAAGCGCGCGCCGAAGCGGATGAGGCGGATCACCGTCCAGGAAGCAGCTGTCTTGCAGACCTTCCCCGCGACGTGGGAGTTCCAGGGACCCCAGGGAGCTCGGTACCGGCAGATCGGCAACGCAGTGCCGCCGAACCTCGCCCACGAAGTCGCCAACGCCGTGCGCGAGCATCTGGCCTCGATCGATGGCCTTCAGGACGAGGTCGCGACGCTCGACCGCGACGCCGCGTTCGCAACAGCCTGAAGCGGGGGAGCGACGTAGCTCGGCGTCGGGCCGCGTGGCGTCGCTCTCGCGTCGAGGCGTCTGGGCGACGAAGTAGCGTCTACGGCCCTCATGGGGCTCGAGATCGCCAAGGACGACGCAACCCGAGTCCTCGAGGAAGCGGTCGCCCTTGCGCGGGACGCGTCGCATGAGCCGAGCCAGCTTTGGCTCGATCGCGTCGCCGGGCTCGAGGCGTGGACCGGCAACAAGCTTGCGCTCACCGCCTTCGGTACCGCTGTCCTGGCGAAGGCCACGGAGCCCGATGTCGATCCGCTCGCCTTGATCGATCGCAGCGGCGACGCGCAGAGCTACAACGCGCGCCTCTTCGCGCGTGACGTCCTCGTCCCAAATGCGACCCGGCTGGGGTTTCTGCTCGGTACTCCCGGCCCGGATCCGCTCGCCGGAAGTCCCTGGTTCGGGCCTGAGCGAATCGACGACATCGACAAGTGGCGGCCGAGCGCGAAGCAACGCGCGGACGACCTCGTCGGCTGGCTCGCCGGCCTCGACCAGAGCGCCGCGAAGCTCGCCCTCGTGGCATTCGTTCGCCTGCGGATGCGTGCGCTGGAGCGACAGATCGAGCAGCGCAAGCAGTCGCTGGTCGCCGCGGGCGCCGTCGTTCCGCTCGAGGACCTCGGCGCTGCCGTCGACCGCTTCATCGGTCGCAATCCCGAGCACGGTCGCCGCGGGGCGGCCGCCGCGGCGGCCGCGTTCACCGCTGCCGGTGGGCGCGTCGTCGCACGACCCGTCCACGATCCCGGTCAGATCGACGTCGATGTCCTCGACCGCGCGGGCCTTCTGACCATCGGGATCGAGGTCAAGCAGAAGGCGGCTACCGAGCAGGACGCCTTGGACATCGCCGCCGGCGTCCGCGCCCAGGGCGCAACCCGGGCCGTGCTCTGCGCGTTCGGTCAAGGCACGGCGCGGCTCCCCGATGATCGCTTGATCGCCCAGGCCGACCGGGAGCACGGCGTCTTCCTGCACATCGTCTACGCGACCGCAGACCTCATCCGCCTCGCCGCGATCCTCACGAGCCTGCCCCGGCCGGAGGTGCTGCGGGCCTTCCCGACTGCGTTCGCCGAGCACTACGCGGACCTCGACGGGTCCGACGACGGCCTCGCCCAATGGCGCTCCATCACCGACCGATGGACACGCGCAGCCACGGTTGGCGATGCCCAAGGCTTGAACGCGCCGCCATCCCTCCCACTCTGACGTCCGGACCAAACGAACCAGGTAGGCCATGGCGCACAAGCTGCACATCCAAGGAGCGGCCCGAGATCTCCGCAACCCCTTCACGCTGAGCGCCGGGACGGACCTCGAGCACCGCGACGCCATCCGGTCGTGGCTCGCCGCGCTCTTGGGCGCGGAGCACGTCTCGCTGCTCCTCGGAAGCGGACTCGGCGTCGCATTGGCCAGCGCCGCCGGGACCACTGGGCTCGACATGAGCGCGGTGACCTTCGACGGCATCGGTCCCAAGGCCACCACGGCGATCGACAAGCACGCGACGGCGACCGCGGCGAGCGCGCGGCGCGGCAGGCCAAACATCGAGGACCAGCTCCGTGCGGCGATACAGCTCCTCGAAGGCGCGCGAGTCCTTGACCCGGAAGCGAGGCTTACTACCTCGTTGGCCACGTCGCTCGATGCCACCTTGTCGTCGTTCGCCGGTGCGTGCCTGGACATGGAGCGCGAGCTGCGCGACGCCTATGAGGCCGAGTCCGAGGGCGGCATCGCAGCGATGGACCTGCTGGTGTCGTTGCTCCTGGCGTTCGCTGGTCGGCCGCCCACCCGGGACCGCGTGAACCTCTTCACGACGAACTACGACCGTCTCATCGAGTACGGCGCCGACCTCGCCGGCCTCCGCGTCCTGGACCGGTTCGTCGGGGGCATCGAACCGATCTTTCGATCCTCGCGACTGGACGTCGATCTGCACTACAACCCGCCCGGCATTCGCGGCGAGCCCCGCTTCCTCGAGGGCGTGCTGCGGCTCTTCAAGCTCCACGGCTCGCTGGACTGGCGCTTCGACGGCACCCACCTCCGACGCGCACCACTCGCCTTCGGGGGCACGGACCCGTCCCTCGCGAAGGACGCGCTGTCGCGGCTGATGATCTACCCGAACGCGGCGAAGGACGTCGAGACGCTCCAGTACCCGTACGCCGAGCTCTTTCGCGACCTGGCCGCCTCGCTGTGTCGCCCTAACAGCGTGCTCTTCACCTACGGCTACGGGTTCGGCGACGAGCACATCAACCGGATCATCCGCGACATGCTCACGCTGTCGTCCACGCACCTCGCGGTCATCTCGTTCGACGACGCGGAGGGCCGCATCCCGACGTTCCTCGCCGGACGACCGCCCGCGCAGTACACGCTGCTGCAGGGCAAGTACTTCGGGGCGCTCGACGTCCTGGTTCGCGAGCACCTGCCGCAACTTGGCTCGGACCCCGCCCTGGCCCGCCAAGTGCAGCGCCAGAAGGCGCTCGGGGGAGCCCCGTCGGGGGATACAACGCCCGACCGGGACGAAGGCAACGAGGACGAGGCGCCGGGCGACGAGGGCAGCCAGTGAGCTCCTCGGGCTCGCATCCGCTTGAGCGGCCGATCGATCGTCAGAACGCGCTGACGATCGCGACGGTCGAGTCCGTGGCGCCGAGCCAGCTGATCGCGAGGCTCTCTGACGAGGCGCCGTTCACGACCTCGCTCAACGCCGGTGCGCCCACGCCGTTCCCACGCTTGAACTCGTTCGTCGTCGTCGCCCACGAGTCCGGCGCGATGGTCGGCATGGTGACGTGGATCGGAGCCGAAGCTGCGAGATGGCCACCCGGCCACCGACGGGACGAGACGGGCCTCGTGGACCTGCCCTATCCATCGCGTCGGATGGCGATCACGCCGATCGGCACCCTCGAACGCGGCCGCGCCGACGAGGCAGAGCCCTTCGCGCTCCGTCGCGGCGTGACCGCATTCCCGACCGTCGGCGACAGCGTCGCCGTCCCATCGCGCGAGCAGCTCGACGCGCTCATGCGAGGACGCGAGAACGACCGCCGAGTCCAGATCGGTACGGCTCCCCTCGCCAACGGCGCCCAGGTGTGGGTCGACCCGGACAAGGTCTTCGGACGACACCTCGCAGTGCTGGGCAACACCGGATCCGGCAAGTCGTGCTCGGTCGCCGGCCTCATCCGCTGGTCCCTGGAAGCGGCCCGGACCGCGCGAGGGACGCCGTCCCCGCGCGGCAGCGCGCGCTTCATCGTCCTGGACCCCAACGGCGAGTACAGCCAGGCGTTCGGCGACCTCGACGGATGCAAGGTCTACCGCGTCAGCGAACGCGCAGCCGACCCGGGCAGTCCGCTCGAGGTGCCCGGGTGGCTGATGAACAGCCACGAGTGGGCCAGCGTCTCGTACGCCTCCGCACGCGTCCAGAAGCCCGTCCTCGTCCAAGCCTTGCGCAACCTCAAGGGCGTTCGGCACGGGCGCGTCGCCCGGTTGGCCGCGCTCGGTTCCTTCGCGCACAACTACTCGATTGTCATCACGATGTTCAGTCCCCCTGCGGCACACGCAAAATGGGGGCAGCGCAAGGACGTCCGCGCGAGCCTCACGGCGCTACGCGATGGGCTCGAAGGCTTTCGCGATCTCGACGGGGACGGCGTGGACTTGGACCCGGTCGCGGTGGCGGTGAAAGCAGTAGTCGCTCACTGCGGCCGGGGCGATGATCCGCCCGCCCCTACCCTCAAGCACTTCGAGTCCGTCATCGGGGCGCTCAAAGCGTTGGTCGAGTCGGTGGACGCGCAGATCGGTGTCGGCGGTGCACATGAGGACGTTCCTCGACCGTTCGATGTCTCGTCTCTGGCCGACGAGCTGGGCCTCGTCGCGGCTCGCGGGCAGTTCGAAGAAGCGCAGCGTCACATTGGCGGGATGAAGCTGCGCGTCCAGTCGCTGATCGACGACAAGCGGCTTGGCCCGATCCTCAAGACCCATTCCGACGTCCAGCCGGACCTCGACGAATGGCTCGGTCGGTTCCTCGGAACGGGCAACGGGGACTCGGTTGCCGTCCTCGACCTCTCGCTCGTGCCCAGCGACGTGATCGAGATCGTGGTGGCCGTCGCCGCCCGCATGACGTTCGAGGCGCTCCAGCGCCACCGCCGAATGAACGATCACGCGCTCCCCACAGCGCTCGTCCTCGAAGAAGCGCACGCCTTCGTGCGCGACCGCCCGTGGGGAGACGAGCAAACGTCGCCCGGCGAGCTCTCGACGCGTGCCTTCGAACGGATCGCGCGAGAGGGACGCAAGTTCGGCCTCGGACTCGTCATCTCCAGCCAGCGACCGTCGGAGCTCTCGCCAACAGTCCTCGCTCAGTGCAACAGCTTCTTGCTGCACCGCATCGTCAACGACGCCGACCAACGACTCGTCGGACGCCTCGTCCCCGACAACCTCGCAGGCCTCCTCGACGACCTCCCATCGCTACCGTCGCAGCAAGCGCTCCTCGTGGGTTGGGCGACGACCTTTCCGACGCTCGTCGACATGCGCGAGCTGGCCGAGGAGCACCGGCCCCGAAGCTCCGACCCTGACTTCTGGGAGGCCTGGACGGGCGCGAGGGACGTGCCCGTGGACTGGAAGACGGTCGCCGAGCACTGGGCCGGCGAGGTCGACGATGGCGAGCCCCCGGCCGATGCGGAGCCACCGCCGACGTCCCCGAGCGACGACGACATCCCCTTCTAGGGCCCCAGACTCCGCGCCGTCCGTGCGACCGTCGGCCAGCGAACTCACGCGCTCGCTTCTCGCTCGATGGGAGCCTTCGGCCGTGACTGCGACTCGACTCCGTCGCTGGGCGTGCACCGCTATAGCGGCACGAACGCCCGCTATGCGACAGCCGAGCATCTCCCGGAAGGCTTGCGGGAGCTCAGGCGGGGAAGAGGCCGCGCCCGCGCTTGGCGAGGCGGTTCTGCTCCTGCAAGCGGCGGATGGTCGGGTAGAGGCTCGTGGCGGGGACGCCAATCTGCTGCGCGGCTTGAGCGACCGTGACGCCTGGCTGCGCTGTGGCCACCTGGAGGAGCGGCTGGTCGTACTTGCCTCCCCGAGCACGGCCGCGCGTGGGCTCCGGCGTCGCAGTGGGCGAGGCGGGAGCGTCGTCAGTGGTGCGATCCGGCCCCAGCGCGGAGAGGATCCGTCGGGCCGGCATTGTCGAGAGCGAGACGACGGCGCGAATGGCGTTTGCGAGCACGACCGCAGGATGCCAAACTGCGAGCAACCGCCGCGGCTGCGCGTAGCGCGGGGACCGGCTGCCCAGATCGCGAGCTCCCCCTCAACGAGATCGCCCGCACCTGAGCCGCGAGGTCGGCCGTCTCGGTGTCGTGCGAGGGATCTCACCAGGGGCGTTGGCGACGGCCGTGCGCAGGCCCCTCGGCTCTCCACCCTTCGGGCAGGTGCGGCTGGAGCGCGTCCTTCCTCGCGGGAGGATCCGCCGGCATCGTCGGAGGCGCGGAGAGCGGGTCGAGGCGGTCGACATACTCCCGCGCCCACGCAAGCCACTCCGCGGTCTCGGGCTCGTGGCCGTGCGTCTCGCTCATCGCGTCGCAGTAGCGGCGGAGTCGATCGGCCGTCTGCCAGGCGTCGGCCTGCGCGTGGAGGTGGGTGGCCCGGTGGGACTGGGCGAGTCGTTCGCTCGCGCGGGCCATGTGGGCGTGCCATTGGCGCTCGCGGTCCTCGGCGGCGAGGCGCGCGGCCTCGGCGGCTTGCTCGGCCTCCGTGCGGCGCCGCTTCTCGGCGCGGTCGGCGTCGATGACGCGCTCGGCGATCTCTCGGACGAGGTGGGGGAGGCGCTCCTCGAGGGTCCACGACTGCCGGTCCGCCCACCGCGACTGACGGCCGCTGACCGACGCGTAGCCCGCGGCGAACAGCTCGAGCTTCAGGCGCCCGGTGGCCTCGGCGTCGTAGGGGCCGGAGGGAAGCCTCCGGTCGCGGTACCACGGGTCGTCCGCACGGACGTTTCGGTAGTGGTGGACCTCTCGCTCCCACGGGCTTCGGGTGTGGGCGCCTTCCTCGTGCAGGCGCAGCCAGAAGGCGTGGCCGCCGGCTTCGATGTGGAGGTGGCCGTTCTTGGTGGCGGTCCAGGCGTTGCGGCCGTAGCGGTCCTCGGTTCCTGCTGGTGGCGTTGCGTTCCAGCCGCGGCGCTCGCCTTCGGTGGCGATCGCGTGGACGATCCGCGTGGCGCGAATGACATGGTCGCGCGAGATCTCGTGGCAACCCGTCTGGTCTCGAAACGCCCGTGCGGCCGAGTGGTAGCGACCGATCTTCTCCGGGATCTCGACGGGGCGCAGTTCGACCTCGTCGGGGCTGCCGTCGGGTCTGCTGCACGGTTAGGTGACATCTGATGTGTGGTGCCCGCGGGCGCCGCCAGAGAGGATGTGTGCCGTGCCGAAGCCTTACCCCGTGGAGTTCCGTGAGGACGTCGTCCGGGTCGCCCGGGCGCGAGAGAAGGATGTGACGCTCAAGCAGATCGCGAAGGATTTCGGGATCAGCGAGACGTGTCTGACGAACTGGATGCGGAACGCCGATGTCGAGGCGGGTGCGCGGCCGGGAGTGGCCGTCGCGGAGAGCCAGGAGTTGCGCGAGCTCAAGCGTCGCAACCGGCTGCTGGAGCAGGAGAACGAGGTGCTGCGCAGGGCGGCGGCGTACCTGTCGCAGGCGAATCTGCCGGGAAAATGATGTACCCGGTCGTTCGTGAGCTCGCCGACGACGGGGTCCCCGTCTCGGTGACGTGCCGGGTTTTGGGTCTCGCTCGTCAGCCGTACTACCGGTGGCTCGTGCGGCCGGTCGGCGACCGCGAGCTGGTGTCGGCGTATCGCGCCAACGCGCTGCACGATGCGCACCGCGAGGACCCGGAGTTCGGGTACCGGTTCCTCGTCGAAGAGGCACGCGAGGCCGGCGAGGTGATGGCGGAGCGGACCGCGTGGCGGATCTGCTCCGAGCGTGGCTGGTGGTCGGTGTTCGGCAAGAAGCGCGGCCGCAACGGCAAGAAGCCCGGCCCGCCGGTTCATGACGATCTGTGCGCGGTGATTCAGGCGGACGGTCGTGTTCGTCACGAGTTCGTCGCCGACGCTCCGAACGAGTTGTGGCTGACGGACATCACCGAGCACCGCACGTTGGAGGGCAAGCTCTACCTGTGCGCGGTCAAGGACGTCTACGCCAACCGGATCGTCGGGTACTCGATCGACTCGAGGATGACCTCCCGGCTCGCCGTGGCGGCGCTGCAGAGCGCCGTCGCGCGGCGCGGCGAGGTCGCCGGCTGCGTCGTCCACAGCGATCGCGGCAGCCAGTTCCGGTCACGGAAGTTCGTGCACGCGATCAACCGCCATCGAATGGTCGGATCGATGGGCCGCGTCGGTGCTGCCGGCGACAATGCCGCGATGGAGAGCTTCTTCGCGCTCCTGCAGAAGAACGTCCTCGATCGCCGCTCGTGGGCGACCCGGGAGGAACTGCGGATCGCGATCGTGACGTGGATCGAGCGGACCTACCACCGCCGGAGACGGCAACTCTCGCTCGGCCGGTTGACCCCGGTGGAGTACGAGACGATCATGTCGCCTCAGGCCGCCCTCCGGGCGGCCTGAGGCGACAAACCAAACCTGTCACCCACTCGTGCAGCAGGCCCGTCGTTTGGCGCGTCGATGAGTTGGATCTCAAGCTCGTTGCCGTGGGAGCTGAGGTGCAGGCGCTTGCCGGCGGGGACCTTGCGGTGGCGCTGGGCGAGCTGCGCGCGGCGCTCGTAGTCGACGTGGTCGGGGTTCTGCCAGGTCTTGATCGGGACGCGAAGGGTTCCTCCGGCGGCGATCACGTCGTCGACGAGCTGCTGGGTGACCGACACGTTGGGCTGCCGGGCGGCGGGCGGGTCCGGGCCATCGACGCGCTTGAGGTACTCGCGGCCGGCCTTGGTGATGGTGGCCTTCCAGCTCGTGCCGCTGCCCGTGGTCTGCACGAGGTCGCGGTTGCGAAGCGCTCCGGCGGAGATGCGCGCGCTGACGCCGTCGAAGTCGCGGTCCGTGCAGCCGTCGGCGATCCACCGCAGGACATCGACTTGCCGTTCGTTCAAGGTCGTGCGCTGCGCCATCGCGAAAGCTCCGCCCCCGAACTCGACCTGCGCGACGCGCGTCCGGGGGGAGCGACGACGTACGATGCCACAGCGCCTGTGGCTTCCAAGCTCGGCATCGCACCGATCGCGCGGCGCGGACGCGCGCAGTCGTACACGGCGTGCGAGAGCCGGTCGAGGTGCGACGCTCGAGCCTCGCCCATCATCGGCTGCTCACCAGTCGCCTCGCCGGGCGCAACGGCCACTTCTGCCCACTGGTCAGTAGTGACCCGCGACTGGCCCGTGGCCACGGACTGGGGTGGTGGCGGGGCGAACCGCCGGGTTGACGCCCCGGCAAGCCGGGCGTATACAACGATCTGAGGGCTCGCGTGCGGCCCGTCGTTGGCCACCCGCACCGCCCTCGCCGAACACCGTCGCTTCCCTGCGACGGCCCGAACTTCGCGTCAGTCCCCCATGACCGAACTCGAGCACACGAGACGTCCATTGCCTGAGCCTGAATCCACCGTTCTGTCGGGTGGATGAGGAAGAGTGACCTCCCAAGCAGGGCTTGAAAGCGGCTGATTCCAGCAGCCGCGGCCTCGCTCGGGAGGTCACCCACATGGTGCACGACCACGCGGTCGTTTCGTTTGATGATGAGCGGTCGGTTGCCAACGCCGGCGTCATGCTCCCCGCGATCCTCGCCGACCGGCTCGGGCTCGTCGAGCTCGTCGACCGGTGGCTGTCGCTCGGCGACGTGCCCGGAGCAGCGAACGTCGGCCGAAAGGTCGCGTCGGTCGTGCACGCGATGACCCTTGGCGCGGACTCGATCGACGACTGCGCGATCCTGAAGGCCGGGCAGACCGAGGCGGTCTTGGGGTTCGCGGCGCTGGCACCTTCAACTCTTGGGACGTTCCTTCGGGCGTTCACGTTCGGGCATGTCCGGCAGGCCGATCGGGTCTTCGCGGAGATGCTGCGGCGGGCGTGGACCGCCGGCGCCGGCCCCGGTGATGGCCGGCTGGTCGTCGATGTCGATTCGTTCGTCGGCCAGACGCACGACTACGCCAAGGAGGGCGCGTCGTACGGGTACTCCAAGGTTCGCGGGTATCACCCGCTGCTGGCCACCAGAGCGGAGACCGGTGAGGTGCTGCACATCCGCTTCCGGAAGGGCTCCGCGAACACCGCCCGCGGCGTGCTGCGGTTCGTCGACGAACTCCTCCCGCGCCTGCAGCGCGCGGGCGCGACCGGCGAGAAGCTGTTGCGTGCGGACTCGGGGTTCTGGAACAACAAGCTGATGGACAAGCTCGAGGCGGCGGGCTGGTCGTACTCGATCGGTGCGCGGATGCAGAAGCCGATCCGCACTGCGGTCGAGGCGATCGACGACGACCAATGGACCGTCCTTGCGGACTACCCGAAGACGGGGGTCGCGGAGATCGCGGAGACCGTGTTCAACGGTCGCCGGCTGATCGTTCGCCGTGTTCGGCTGCTCGGGCAGCAGGACGAGATGTTCCCGCAGTGGCGGCACTTCCCGTTCTTCACCAACCGCACCGACCCGATCGACGTGGTCGAGGCCGAGCACCGCCAGCACGCGGTCGTGGAGCTCTCGATCCGCGACCTCAAAGACCAAGGGCTCGCGCACTTCCCGTCCGGCCGGTTCAACGCCAACGGCGCGT
>NZ_JBFAPC010000109.1:0-19115 GCF_040675535.1 Patulibacter sp. NPDC049589
ACCATCGACACGAGGTCCGACACGCTCGTGCGGCCGCCTTGGTCCATCATCCACGAGGTGCACCGCCGGGGCACGACCGGCCTCGGAGACCGATCGCTCCGCGCCCCGATCGGCGGAGCCCCTGGACGCGCACCGACCCGGTGCGGGAAGGCCCGCACGTGAGCGCCGACGAGCAGCCGATCCGGGTCCTGATCGTCGACGACCACCCGGTCGTGCGCGACGGGCTCTCCGGGCTCTTCCGCGGCGAGGACGGCTTCGAGGTCGTCGGCACCGCGTCCGATGGGGCCGAGGGCGTCGCGCTGGCGCGGCGCCGGGCCCCCGACGTCGTGCTGATGGACCTCCGCATGCCCGGGACCGACGGCGTGGCGGCGACCGCCGAGCTGCGGCGCCTGGGCCTCCCCGCCCGCGTCCTCGTGCTCACCACCTTCGACACGGACCGCGACGTGCTGCCCGCGATCGAGGCCGGCGCGACGGGCTACCTGCTCAAGGACGCCCCGCGCGAGGAGCTCTTCCGCGGCGTCCGCGCCGCCGCGCGCGGCGAGTCGGTGCTCGCACCCTCGGTCGCCGCCCGGCTGCTCGGCCGCGTCCGCTCGCCGGATCGCGACCCGCTGACCGACCGCGAGCTCGAGGTCCTGACCCTCGTCGCCCGCGGCACGACCAACCGCGAGGCCGCGAAGGCGCTGTTCGTCTCCGAGGCCACGATCAAGACCCACCTCCTGCACCTCTACGCGAAGCTCGGCGTCAGCGACCGGGCGGCGGCGGTGGCGGAGGCCTACGAGCGCGGCCTGCTGACGCCGGGGCGGCTCGGCGGGGGCTGAGCCGGCGGCGGGTGGGGCTGCGCCGGCGAGGTACCGCCGGGAGCGGGGCGGTCGGGCGTCGGGGCGGTCGGGGGTCGAGGCCGGGGTCGGGGTCGGCGTCGGGGCGATCGGGGGTCGGGGCGATCGAGAGTGCGCTCGTCCTGCTCTGAGACGAAGGACCGCACGCTCGACCCGCGAACCCCGCGAAACCCCGCGGGCCGACGCGCGTCGCGGGCCCGACCCGGCCGGACGACCCTCGTCGGCGCGCGGGGGTCCGCCGGTGCGCGCCGCGGCCCGATCCGTTCGGACGATCGTCGTCGGCGGCCCGGGGCCCGCCGGTCCGCGTGGCGGGCCGTCCATCCGCACCCCCACGGGCCGGCCGGTCCCCCGCAGTAGCGTGTCGCCCATGCCCGTCCCGTCCAGCGGCCGCCGTGTCGCGCGCGCTGCCGCCACGGTGATCGACGCCTCCGGCGAGCGGTCGGGGCGTGAGCGGCTCGTCGGCGAGGAGCCGCTCGAGATCCGGGTCGCCGGGCCCGACGGGACGGTGCTCGTGACGACGGCGACGATGCGGACGCCGGGCGAGGACTTCGAACTCGCGGCGGGCCTGTTGCGGGCGGAAGGCGTGATCGCGACCTCCGACGACCTGGCGGAGATCCGTTATTGCACGGACGTCGAGGAGCAGCACTACAACGTCGTCACGGTGCACCTGCGCCGGCCGCCGCGGCGGGAGCTCGCCGCGCGCAGCCTGATGGCGACCGCCAGCTGCGGGGTCTGCGGCACGGCGTCGATCGACGACCTCTGCGAACGCGTGCCGGCGGTGGTCGCGACGACGACGGTCGACGCCGCGCTGCTGGCCGGCCTGCCGGACGCACTGCGGGCGGAGCAATCGCTGTTCGGGCGGACGGGCGGCAGCCACGGGGCCGGCGTCTTCGGCGCCGACGGCGTCCCGCGGGTCGTGCGCGAGGACGTCGGGCGCCACAACGCCCTGGACAAGGCGCTGGGCGCGCGCTTCCTCGCGGGCGCGACGGACGACGACGGGATCGTCGTGCTGTCGGGCCGGGTCTCCTACGAGCTGGTCCAGAAAACCGCTGCGGCGGGGATCCCGGTCGTGGTCGCGGTCTCGGCCCCGTCGAGCCTGGCGGTGCGGACGGCCGAGCGGCTGGGGATCACGCTGGCGGCGTTCGTCCGCGACGGGCGGGCGACGCTGTACTCGCACCCCGGCCGGGTCCTGAGCGTCGCTCGGGCCTGACGGGGCGGGGACGTCGCGGGGCCGGGCGCCTGGCGGCGGGGCGGCGGGCGTCGTCGAGTTCCACACCTCGGCGGTACCGAACCCGATGGCGACGGAGCGGCCTCGCCAGCCGGCCCCTCGCCTCGTCGAGTTGCGTACCTCACCGGTACCGAACCCGATGGCGACGGAGCGGCCTGGCCGGCCGGGGCCATGCCTCATCGAGTTGCGTACCTCACCGGTACCGAACCCGATGGCGACGGAGCGCCTCGCCCGCCGGCCCCTCGCCTCGTCGAGTTGCGTACCTCACCGGTACCGAACCCGATGGCGACGGGACGGGCCGCGTCGGCGCCTCCGCGACGGCCGCCCCCGACGCTACGCGGCCCCGGAACGTCGACGACGGCGGGCCCGGGGGCCCGCCGTCGCGGTGCTGGTGCTGCTCGAGTGGGCCCCGGGGACGGGCCTGGTTCCCGGCCCCGGGGACGCCGGTGCTGCCGGAACCCCTCCGGGCGACCCACGCGGTCGCCCCGGAAGTCGGTGGCCGCGCCCCGGGTGCGGGGCGCGGCGCGAGGGGTGGGTGGATCAGCCCTGGACCTGCGTGACCGAGAGCGTCGCGTCGTCGAAGCGGTGCTCCGTGGTGCCGGAGGTGCCGGCGTGCTGGACGGTCACCGTGTGCGCGCCCGGGGCCAGAACGCCGCTGTAGCGCTGGACGCTGACGCCGACCCAGGTGGTGCCGCCGCTGGTGTTGACGGCGAAGTCGCTGCCGACGTTCGGGGTCAGCTCGGTGCCGTCGACGAGGATCCGGAGGCTGCAGTAGCCCGCGACGCTGCACTGCGACTCGCCGGCGACCGTCGCCAGGATCCGGCGCGGGGCGCCGTCGGGGATCGTGATGTTCTGCGTCAGCGGCGCGATCGTCGTGAACGTCGCGCCCGTGACCGTCACCGCGTTGGGCAGCGAGGAGAGCGTGACGTTCGGGACGGCGTCGGAGCCCGCGGCGCCGGTGTCGCCCTTGTCGCCCTTGGCGCCCGTGTCGCCCTTCGCGCCGGTGGCGCCGGTGTCGCCCTTGGCGCCGGCCGGGAGCTCGCCGCTCTTGAAGTCCTTCTTCAGCAGCGAGCCGTCCTTGACGTCGCTCGAGGTGATCGCGTTGTTCTTGATGTCGCTGGACTGCAGCGAGTTCGCCTTGACCTGCTTGGAGCCGACCGAGTTGGACGGCAGCGAGACGGCGGCGTAGGAGGTGCCGCCGAGGGCGACGAACAGGGCGGCGCCGGCCAGGACGTGGGCGGACGTGATGCGCCGACGGCGGGGCGTCTCGGACTCGGTGGTGGAGGCGGCGACGTCGGTGTTGCGGGCGGTGCGGAACATGGTGGAACTCCGTGGTCTGGTGCGGTGGGCCGGATGCCCCTCGCTCGATGGATGGAGATTCCCGCCGATCCAGACCCGCGTCGCAGCCCTCGATCACGCCGCGAACGCGTCGTACGTCACGTTCGTCCCGGGGGCGCGTCATCGGTCACGCCCGGGGGTGTTCGGGGACGGCCGCCCGGCCGTCCCTCCCTTCCGCGGTCAGTCCGCGGCCACCGCCGAGCCGACCCGCGCGCCCTCGACGCCGCCGACCGGGCCGACCTCGTCCGGGTGGACCCAGAGCGGGGTGGTCGCCGTCTCGATGCGGACGGCGTCGCGGGGCTCGCGGCCGCCGGTCGACAGACGGAGGTCCTCCGCCGTCAGCGTGCGGTACCGGGCCAGCGCCTCGTCCGGCTCCAGCACGGCGGTGACGTCGACCGGCTGCACGCCGGCCGCCTCGAGGATGCCGGTGAGCGTCTCGACGTCGTTCCAGCCCGCGATCACCTGCTCGCCGGCCGGCCCGCGCACGATCAGCGTCGGGAAGCCGTAGCGGACGCGCTCGCCGTCCTGCTTCGCCGCGCCGGGGTTCGGGCCGGGGCCCGTGCGGCCGACGACGGCGGGGTGCGGGTTGCGGGTGGCCTCCCAGTCGGCCTGGAGGCCGCGGTGGATCTCGGGGTCGTCGACGTCGCGCAGCAGCCGCTCGAGGTCGAGGCCCTCGATGCCCGCGAGCGCCTCGACCAGCCGCTCGGACGTGTCCGCCGGGCGGCCGTGGACGAAGACGGACTCGCGCAGGCGCCGCAGGACGCGGTCGGCGATCCCGTCGCCCGCCGCGGGGACGGCGGTGCCGGGCGTGGCCCGGTCGCCGGCGGTCGAGGCGCGCTCGGCACCCCGTCCACCGGCGGACGACGCCACCGCGCCGGGACCCGCCGCATCCGACGTCCCCGCCGCGCCGGGACCCGCCGCGTCCGACGACCTGGCCGCATCGCGTTCGGCCGCATCACGCTCGGCGTCCTGCCGCTCCGCCGCCCGCACCGCGTACGACGCCGGGAGCGTCGAGCGGTGCATGCGCTCCAGGCGGACGGGGACGGGCGCGTCGGTGTGCTCGGCGACGACGAGCCACTCGTCGCGGAACGCGCCTGCGTCGCGGACCGCGTCGCGCGTCGGATGGGTGCGGGCCAGGTCGTCGACCTGCACGCCGAACACCCGGCGCCAGGAGAGCTGGTCGCCGTAGTGTCGGCGCAACCAGCGCAGGCGTGGCTCGCTGCCCCAGGACCACACGCACCCGGGGTCCGTGAACTCCACGACCTCGATCAGGGGCCGGTCGGCCGAAGGCGCGCCGGCGGCCACGGAGACGGCGTCCCGTCCGGTCGCCGTTCCCGCAGCGCCCCCGGCCGGCGTCGCGCCGGTCGCGGACGTCGCGCCCGGACCGGCCGCGTCCCGCTCGCCCGCCGCGCCCCGGTCCTCCCCGGCGCTCACGCGGCCACCGCCTCTCGGGCGGGCTCGACGCTGCGCGGGATCAGGCCCGCGTCCTCGCGCCATCCGGCCCCGCCGACCGGGGCGGCGCCGATCAGCGGCTCGCCGGCGGCCACCCGCTCGCGGTCGCGGCGCGCGACCTCCTGCCGGACGATCGGGATCAGGTCGCGGCCGTAGTCGATGGCGTCGTCGAGCGGGTCGTAGCCGCGGATCAGGAGCGTGGTGACGCCGAGGTCGACGTACTCCAGGAGCGCCTCGGCGATGGTCTCCGGCGTGCCGACCAGCGCGGTCGAGTTGCCGCCGGCGCCGAGGGCGGCGGCGAGCTCCGTCCACAGCGCCTTGCCGTGGCGCGGGCCCTGCTCGGCGGCCTCGAGCTGGCGCCGGAAGCCCTCGCTCGGGCCCTCGGCCGGGCGGCCGCGGAAGGTCTGCAGGTTGCCGCCGGCGGCGATCCGGGCCTTCGTGGTCTCGAGGATCCGCTCGGCGCGGGCCCAGGCGAGCTCCTCCGTGGCCCCGAGGATCGGGCGGAACGAGACGCTGATGCGCGGCGGCTCGGCGCGGCCGGCGGCGGCCGCGGCCGCGCGGATCTTCGCGATCTCCGCGGCGAGCTGCGCGGGCGGCAGGGCGAACAGCGCGTGCGTGTCGGCCTCGGTGGCGCCGATCCGGAACGCGACGTCCGACGAGCCGCCGAAGAAGAGCGGGATCCGCGGCTGCTGGAAGGGCGGCGTCGCCAGGACGAAGTCCTCGAAGCGGTAGAAGCGGCCCTCGTGCGAGAACGGCTCGGTCGACGTCCAGGCGCGCTTGAGCACCTGGAGGAACTCCTCGGAGCGCGCGTAGCGGTCGGCCTTCTCGAGGAAGTCGCCGTCGCGGCGCTGCTCGGCGTCGACGCCGCCGGAGATCGTGTGCAGGGCGACGCGGCCGCCGCTGAACTGGTCGAGCGTCGCGTACTGGCGGGCGACGACGGTCGGCGCGATGAAGCCCGGGCGGTGCGCGATCAGGAAGCCGAGGCGCTCGCTGTGGGCGGCGGCGTCCGCGGCGACCTGCATCGGCTCGGCGATCGTCGACGCGAGCGCGACGAGGGCGCGGTCGAAGTCGCCGTCCTCGTGGGCGCGGACGATGCGACGGAAGTACTCGCGGTCGACGGGCGGTCCGCCGTCGTGGATCTCCGAGGCGCGGTTGGTGAGGACGGCACCGATGAACTCGACGGGCATGTCAGGACTCCCGGGGGATGGACACTTCGGACGGGGTGGCCGCCGTGCGGGCGTCGAGGCGCCGGCGGACGGTGGCGGGCGCGGCGGCGAGCAGCAGCCGCGTGTACTCGTGCTGGGGATCGCGGAGGACCCGGTCGGTGGGCCCCTCCTCGACGACGGTGCCCTCGTAGAGGACGACGACGCGGTCGACGACGCCGACCATGCTGGTGAGGTCGTGGCTGATCACCACGAGCGCGGTGCCGAGCTCGTCGCGGAGGGCGCCGAGCATCCGCAGGACGGACTCGCGGCTGGTCGCGTCGAGCGCCGAGACGGGCTCGTCGAACACGATCAGGCGCGGGCGGGTGGCGAGTGCGCGGGCGATCGCGACGCGCTGGCGCTGGCCGCCGGAGACGTCGCGCGGGACCCGCTGCAGCAGCGACTCGTCGAGGCCGACGAGCTCGAGCGCGCGCACCGCCTCGGCGCGGCGCTCCGCCGCGCTCAGGCGGCCGCGGATCGCGAGGCCCTCGGTGACGATCTCCTCGACGCGCAGCGCCGGATCGAGCGAGCGCAGCGGGTCCTGGAAGACGAGCTGCAGGTTCCCCGCGCGGCGGTGCGCGCGCCGGAGGCGGCCGTGGCCGAGGCGCGTGAGGTCCTCGCCGTCCAGGTCGATCGATCCGGCGTCGGTGTCGACGAGCCCCGCGATCGCGCGGGCCAGCGTCGTCTTGCCCGAGCCGGTCTCGCCGATGATGCCGACGACCTCCGACGGGCCGACGTGGAAGTCCACGCCGCGCAGGACGTGGTGCCCGTCGGTGCCGCCCTGCCCGCCGAGGTAGGCGTGCAGGCCGGCGACGCGCAGGAGGGCGTCGGCGGGGGCCGGCGTCGGGGCGTCGCGCTCGAGGACGGCGGTGTCAGCGGACATCGGAGGCCTCCCCGCGGACGGCCGTCCATCCGGCACTGCGGGCCGGCGTTTCCGGTCCTCGGACGGCGTCGGCGTCCAGCCTCGCCTGCGGCGTCCTGCGGTCAGGCGACATCAGCGTCCTCCCGGACGGTCGTTTCCAGTCCTGCGGCCCGCAGCAGCGAGCGCGTGTAGGGGTGCGTAGCGCGGCCGGCGAGCAGGTCCGCGGTCGCGGCCTCCTCGACGATCCGGCCGCCCTGGAAGACCGCGATCCGGTCGCAGAGCTCGGTGACCACGGCGAGGTCGTGGCTGACGAACAGCAGCGACAGGCCGATCGACTCGCGCAGGCCGCGCAGCAGCGCGACGATCTCCGCCTGCGTCTTGACGTCCAGCGCGGTGGTCGGCTCGTCGGCGATCAGCAGCTGCGGATCGCAGGAGATCGCGATCGCGAGCATCGCCCGCTGCTGCATGCCGCCGGAGAGGTGCGCGGGGATCTGGTCGTAGACGACCTCGGGGCGCTTCAGGCCGACGGCGGTCAGGAGCTCGATCGCGCGGGCCTTGGCCGCGCGGCGGCCGAGCCCGGTCTTGATGCGCAGCACCTCGGCCAGCTGGCGCCCCACGCTCTGGGAGGGGTTCAGGTACGACGCGGGGTCCTGGAAGACCGCACCGATCCGCAGGGCGTGGACGTCGCGCCAGCCCTTCGCAGACAGGGTCGCCAGGTCGGTGCCGCCGAGGTCGATCGTGCCGCCGGCGACGGTGCAGCGGCCGGGCAGGACGCCGAGCACCGCGCGGCAGGTCAGCGTCTTGCCGGAGCCAGACTCGCCGACGAGGCCGAGCGACTCGCCGCGGCCGATCCGCAGGTCGACGCCGTGGACCGCGTCGACCGGGCCGTCGGCGCCGGGGACGGCGATCCGCAGGCCGCGGACCTCGAGGAGGGGCTCGCCGGCGACCGGTGCGGCGGCCTCGGGGCGGGTCGCGAGATCAGCCGACATCGCGCACCCCCTCCCGTCCGGCGCCCGGTCGCCCGTGCGCGCCGGCCCCGACGGGGACGCGACCGTCACCGCCGGGCGCCGGGTCCGCCGCGTGGTCCCGGTCGCCGGTCCCGTCCGGGCCACCGGAGGCGGCGCCGTCGGCCGCGAGGTCGCGGGCGTGCGGGTCGTCCGCCGCGGGCACGACGCCCGCCAGCAGCGCGTCGGGGTCGTCGACCGCGCCGCGCACGAGGCCCGACTCGGCCGCGAGGCCGTCGCGCAGGCCGTCGGCCAGGGCGTTCAGCGACCAGGCGGTCAGCGCGATGAAGAGGCCGGGCCAGATCGGGGCCCAGGAGTCCTCGGCCAGGTGCTCGACGTTCGCGGCGAGCATGCCGCCCCACGTCGGGTCCGGCGCCTGGACGCCGAGGCCGAGGAAGCCCAGGCTCGCGGCGGCCAGGACGGCGTAGCCGGCGGACGTCGCGGTGGTGACGGCGATCGTCGGCAGCACCTTGCGCCAGATGTGCCGGCGGACGATCCAGGTGCGCGAGGCGCCCAGCAGCGTGGCGGCCTCGACGTACTGCTGGTGCGCGAAGCCGAGCGTCTCGGCGCGCGCGATCCGGAAGAAGCGGGGCGCCAGCAGGACGCCGATGGCGATGATCGCGCCGACCTGGCCGTTGGTGAAGAGGCCGGCGATCGCGATCGCGAAGACGATCGGCGGCAGCGCCATCATCGCGTCGGTGAAGCGCAGGAGCCCGAACTCCGCCCAGCGGCCCGCGAAGGCCGAGAGGACGCCGGGGATCGCGCCGAGCAGCAGCCCGACGCCGACCATGGCGGCGGCGCTGAGCACCGACGCCCCGGCGCCGGAGAGCAGGCGGGAGAGGACGTCGCGCCCGACGTAGTCGGTGCCGAGGAGGTGGCCCGACGTGCCGGCGTGGGCGAAGATCGCGTCGCCCTGGCCGAGCGGGTCGTCCGGGGCGAGCGCGCCGCCGAAGACCGCGACGATCAGGACGAGGAGCAGGACGACGCCGGCGACGCGGACGTACGTCGTGGCGAAGGTGCGGCGGAACGTGTCCATGTCAGGCCTTCCGGGTGGCGGGCCGCAGGCGCGCGAGCAGCGCGTCGACGACGACGTTGGAGATCAGGACGATCGCGATGGTGGCCACGAGGACGCCCTGGATGACGGGCACGTCGTGGCTCTGCGCGCCGTTGAGCGCGTACTGCCCGAGCCCGGGGAGCCCGAAGATCGACTCCGCGATGACCGCGCCGCCGAGCAGCGTCGGCACGGCGAGGCCGACGGTGGCGATCGCCGGCGCCGCGGCGTTGCGCAGCGCGTGGCCGAAGAGGATGCGCCGCGGCGACAGGCCGCGGACGCGGGCGCCGACGACGTAGTCCTCGTCGAGCGCCGAGACGAGCGACCCGCGCAGCTGCCGCGCGACCTGCGCGGCGACGGTCAGGCCGAGCGAGACGCCGGGCAGCAGCACGTGCTGGAGCCACTGCCAGGGGTCCTGGTGGAACGGCACCCAGCCGCCGGACGGCAGCCAGCCGAGCGTCACCGAGAAGAGGACGACGGCCATGATCGCGAGCCAGAACTCGGGGATCGTGATCAGGACCGACGCGACGAGCGTGACGACCCGGTCGACGATCCCGCCGCGGCGGACCGCGGCGATCGTGCCGGCGGCGAAGCCGAGGACGATCGCGGTGACGATCGCGACGATGGTCAGCGCCAAGTCGATCGGCAGGCGCTGGGCGATCGCCTCGCCCACCGACGTGTCCGTGAAGTACGAGGTGCCGAGGTCGCCGGTGACGGCGTGGCCGAGCCACGAGACGTACTGCTCGAAGAACCCGCGGTCGAGGCCCCACGAGTGGTTCAGCCGCGCGATCGCCTCGGGCGTCGCGTTCTCGCCGAGCTTCTGGGCCGCGGGGTTCGCGGACGCCAGGTACGTCATCAGGAAGACGATGAACGTGGAGATCAGCGCGACGGGCACCACGCCGAGGAGCAGCGCGCGGCCCGGACGCGCCGTCCGGCGGCGCAGCTGACGGAGCAGCCCGGTCGACGAGCGCGGCCCCTCAGGACCGCCCGCCCGGCGGGGGGCCGCGGGCCGGCCTCCGGTCGGGCGGGATCCGGTCCCGGGTCCCGGGATGGTCGTGGTGCTCATGCGCTGCTCCTCGTCCTCGTCCGTGGGCTACTTGTCGAGCCGCACGCCTTCCAGGCGCGTGGCGACGATGTAGGGGCGCAGGCCCGAGACCTTGTCCGTGTGGACCAGGATCGTCGGCTGCGTGTAGAGGAACGCGACGGCGCTCTCCTTGGCGGCGCGCGCGGTCACGGCCTGCAGGGCCGCCGGGTACTTCGGGTCGTCGAGCGGCAGCTGCCCCGCGTCGGAGATCGCCTTCGTCAGCTCCGGGCTCGCCTTGCGGCCGGGGTTCAGCAGGCCGTCCTTGCCGTACTGCACGTCGAGCATCTGCAGCGGCGACTCGCGGCCGACGATGCCGTTGGGGTTGAACGCGACGTCGTGCTTGACGTAGACGCGCTCGGCGGCCTGCGCGAGCGGCAGCGTGGAGAGCTTGCTCTTGATGCCGACCGCGGCCAGCTGCGCCTGCAGCTGCTCCGTCAGGCCCTTGTACGGCGGGACGTCGAAGTACGTGATCGGGATCGTCAGGCCGTTGGGATAGCCGGCCTCCTTCAGCAGCTCCTTGGCCTTGGCCGGGTCGTGCGGGTAGAGGTTGCCGACCTCGGGGCTGTAGCCGACGTAGCCCTTGGGGAACGGCTGGTAGGCGGGGTCGCCGATGCCGCCGCTCTGGGTGCGGATGAGCGCCTCGCGGTCGATCGCGTAGTTGATCGCCTCGATGACCTTGTGGTTGTCGAACGGCTTGATCGCGTCGTTGATCTCGATCGACGTCACCCCGAGGCTCGGGAACTGCTCGACGCCGAGGCCGGCGCGCTTGGAGGCCGCGACCTGGCTGCCCGTGGAGCTCGCGAGGTCGATGCTGCCGGACTGCAGCCCGGCGAGGACGGCCTGCGGGTCGTTGATGTATTGCAGGTCGACGCCGCCCAGGTGGATCTCCTTGGCGTCCCAGTAGCCGGGGTTCTTGACGAGGGTCGAGGACGCGTCGGGGACGAACTTCGTGAGCTTGAACGGGCCGGCGCCGACGGGCTTCTGCGGCAGCTTGGACACGCCGGCCGCGATCGCCTTCGGGCTGACCTGCATGCCGGCCTTGCCGCCGAGCACCAGCGGCAGGCCGTAGTCGGGCTGGGAGAGGTCGAGCTCGACGGTCGACGCGTCGACGGCCTTGACCTTCCTCACGTTCGCGAGCAGCTGGACGAGGACGGAGCCGTCCTGGTGCTGCGCGCGGTCGAGGTTCGTCTTGACGGCCTTCGCGTTCAGCGGCGCGCCGTCGGTGAACGTCACGTTCGGCCGCAGCGTGAACGTGAGGACCTTGCCGCCCTGGGAGAACGCCCACTTCGTGGCGAGGCCCGGGGTCGGCTTGCCCTGCTCGTCGATCTTCGTCAGCGCCTCGTAGACGAGGCCGAGGTGGCGGACCTCGTTGCCGGCGGCGGAGGTGACCGGGTCCCAGGACGCGTTGGCGTTGATCGCCCAGCGCAGGGTGCCGCCCTCGGCGGTCGACGTCTTGCCCGACGCCGAGGCGTTCGTGGTGGCGTCGTCGCCCGAGCCGCAGCCCGCGACGGCGAGGACGACGGCGGCGCCCGCGGCCAGCAGGCCGCCGCGGGTCAGGGTGAAGCGGGGGGTGCTCATGCGGCGACCTGCTGGTTGGGAGTGGATGCGCCATTGGCGGCGTCGCGCTCGGCGACGCCGGCGCGGACGCGCGGGATGAGCTCGCGGCCGTAGTCGATCGCGTCGTCGTACGGGTCGAAGCCGCGGATCAGGATGGTGGTGACGCCGATGTCGACGTAGTCCAGGAGCGCCTGGGCGACGGTCTCGGGCGTGCCGACCAGGGCGGTGGTGTTGCCGGGCGCGCCGGTGGCGGCGGCCAGCGGGGTCCAGAGGGCGCGGTCGTGGCGCTCGCCGCGGGCGGCGGCGTCGAGCTGGCGCTGCGAGCCGACGCTGCGGGCGCCGTCGCCGAGGAAGCGGCGGTACTCCTTGATGCCCTTGCCGGCCTCGATCCGCTCCTTCGTGGTGTCGAGGATGCGGTGGGCGCGCTCCCACGCCAGGTCCTCCGTGGCGCCGAGGATCGGGCGGAACGACACGCTGATGCCGGGGACGTCGGTGCGGCCGGCGTCCTTCGCGGCGGCGCGAACGCGGGCGATCTCCTCGGCGATCTGGTCCAGCGGCTGCGCGAACAGCGCGTACGTGTCGGCCTCGGCGCCGCCGACGCGGTAGGCGTCGTCGGACGAGCCGCCGAAGTAGATCGGGATCCGCGGCTCTTGGAACGGGCGGACGGAGAGGAGGAAGTCCTCGAAGTCGTAGAAGCGGCCGTGGTGGTCGACCGGCTCGGTCTCCGTCCACACGCGCTTGAGGATCTGCAGGTACTCCTGGCTGCGGGCGTAGCGCTCGGCCTTCGGCAGGTGGTCGCCGTCGCGGCGCTGCTCGGCGTCGGAGCCGCCGGTGATCGTGTGCAGCGCGATCCGGCCCTGGGCGAACTGGTCGAGCGTGGCGAAGGAGCGCGCGGCCGTGGTCGGCTGGACGACGCCGGGGCGGTGCGCGACGAGGTAGCCGAGCCGCTCGGTGTTCTGCGCGGCGAACGCGGCGACCTGGAGGTTGTCGGGCGAGCCCGACGAGTAGCCGATCAGGACGCGGTCGAAGTCCGCGTCCTCGTGGGCGCGGGCGAACTTCCGCGTATAGGCGAGGTCGACCAGCGGGCCGGAGGACTGGTGCGTCTCGGACGCGTCGTTGGTGCTGATGAGACCGATGAACTCGACGGGCATCTCGGGGTCCTTCGTGGCGGTGTGGGAGGAGGGTGGGAGCGCGGGGCTCCGGGACGTTCGGGCAGGCCGGCGTCCTCGCCGTCCGGCGAGGGCTGCGACCTGGGGGATGAGGCGGGCGGACCGGCCCCGGACGCTGGGGTCGGGGCGGGATCCGCGGCGGACGCGGCGACGCCGTCTAGGACGGGGCCGCCCGGGGACACTGCGTGCCGGGACCGGCGCGGTCCCTCGCGGTGTCCGCGGTGCCGCCGGAGGGGCGCGGGACGCCGGAGCCGGGGGTGGCCGCGGCGCGATCGGAGCCGGGGCGGTCGACGGTGGCGACGCGGTCGGCCACCGGGATCGACGGGGCAGCGGGCGGCGCCGCCTCCAGCACGGTCCGCCCGGCCTGCCGCAGGACGGTGTCGTCCTGCGGCGTGTGGACCGGGCCGCACAGGGCGTCGCGCAGGTGGCGCTGGAGCGGGTGGTGCAGGGTCAGGCCGGCGTTGCCGACGGCGCCGGCGGCGCGGCGGGCGGCCTCGACGACGGCGCGGGTGGCGAGCGTCTTGACCAGGCCGGCACGCTCGGCGGCCGCGTCGGCGTGGGCGCCGCCGCGGTCGGCGTCGCGGGCCAGGTCGGAGACGAGGGTCTCGGCGACCAGCAGCTGGGCGCGGACCTCGCCGGTCTCCGCCTGCAGCCGCGGGACGGTCGACAGCGGCGCACCGAGGTTGCTCGGCACGCGCTCCCGCAGGTGGGTGGCCAGGTCGGCGAGCGCCGAGCGGCCGACGCCGACGTAGACGGCCGTCAGCAGGCCGGTCGCCCAGGCCGCCAGCGCGCCGCGGCGGACGGGCGAGTCCGCGCCCGGCGCGGCGAGGCCGACGGCGTGGTGCCCGGGCACGAGGACGTCGTGCAGCAGCACGTCGTGGCTGGCGGACGCGCGCAGCCCGACGTGGTCCCAGGTCTCGCGGATCTCGACGCCCGGGCTGTCGGCGCGGATCAGGACGGGCCCGGCGAGCGGCGCGCCGTCGGCGTCCTCCGCGGCGGCCCAGACGGCGAGCCAGCGCAGGCCGACGCTGCCGGTGACGAACGTCTTGTGGCCGCTGACCCGCCAGGCGACGGCGCCGGCGGCGTCGGTCGTGCGGTGCGCGCGGGTGGCGGGGACGCCACCGCGGGCCGGGGTGCCGAGGTCGGGCTCGACCCGCAGCGCGTTGACCAGGGCGGGGCCGGCGAGGACGTCGGCGACGAGCTCGTCGCGCAGCGCCGGGTCCCAGTCCGCCGCGGTCTCGGGCGCGCCGAGCAGCTGCAGCTGGAGCAGGTGCATGACCCAGACCAGCGCGGTCGCCGGGTCCGCGGCGGCGACGCGCGAGACGGCCTCGGTCGCGGTGGACAGGCTCGCGCCGGTGCCGCCCAGGACGGCGGGCAGGGTCAGGGCGCCGAGGCCGGCGTCCCAGAGCGCGTCGACGTTGTCGGGGGCGAAGACGCCGGTGCGGTCGTGCTCGGCGGCGTGCGGGGCGATCCGCGCGGCGACGAGGTCGGCGGCGCGCAGGACCGCGGCGGGGTCGCCGGCGGGGAGCGGCGCGGCGGAGCGGGTGCGGGTCTCCCCCGCGCCGGCCGGACGGACGACGTCCTGCGCGGCGGCGCTCGCGCTGGTCACGTCCGCCGGGACGACGCTCGTGGCGGCGGGATCCGGGCCGGTCACGTCCGCCGGAACGACGTTCGTGGCGGAGGAGCTCACGTCGGCTCCCCGGTCGCGTGGTCGGCGTGCAGGTGCTGGTGGCCGTGGCCGTGGGCGACGAGGCCGTGGAAGCCCGTCGCCGGGACGTCGTCCTCCTCGTCGGCGGTGCCGACGTCGACCCCGAGGGCGTCGCGCAGGCCAACCCGCCCGGCGCCGGTCAGGCTGACGACGCGGCTGGCCTCCCGCGACTGGAGCCAGCCGCGCTGGAGCAGGTCGCCCGTCAGCGCGGCGCCGAGGCTGCCGGCCAGGTGGTGGCGACCCTCGGAGCGGTCCATGCACGCCCGGGTCAGCTGGCGCGGGCGGTCGCGGAGCAGGGCGACGTCGATGTCGAGCGTGCGCAGCGCGGACTCGCCGCGGGGCGTCACGGTGTAGCCGCCGGGGCTCGGGACGAGCAGCCGCTCGGCGAGCAGGCCGTCGGTCAGCGCGACGCCCTGGCGGCCGGCGAGGTGGTCGTAGCAGAGGCGGGCCTCGCGCAGGCCGTCGCGCTCGCGGGAGGACTTGAGATTCTGGACCGGCGCGAGCGGGGCCATCAGGAGCAGGACCTCGAGCGCGTCGGCGACGTGCTGACCCGACAGGCGGTAGAGGCGCTGGCGGCGGAGCGGCTCGACGGTGATCAGCCCGCCCTCGGTCAGCTTGCGCAGGTGCGAGCTGGCCAGCGAGCGCGAGACGCCCGCCCGCTCGGCGAGCTTCGACGCGGGGGTCAGCCCGCCGTTGAGCAGCGTCGTGAGGATCGTGGCCCGGGTCCGATCCGAGAGCAGCGATCCGACCGCCGCGAGGTCTGCTTCACCCGTCATTGGAAAGATCTTAAACCAGACAAGGTTTTACGGGAATTGAATCGTCGCGCCGCCGTCGTGGCGGTGCGGGCCGCGGAGGGCGCGCCGGAGCGGGAAGTCCCCGCACCTGCGCGCCCCCGGCGGCCCGGCGCGACGCCGCGCTCAGGAGGCCGGCCGCTCCTCGACGCCGGCGTCCGGGATCCCGGTCGTGTCCCACAGGTCGCGGAGATTCACCACGATCTCCTCCGGCGTGGAGCGGGCCAGTACGACGACGGCCTCCTCGTCCGCGGACGGGTTCTCCTCGCGGTGCGGCACGTAGGCCGGCACGTAGATGAAGTCGCCCGGCGCGGCCTCGACGGACTCCTCGCGGCCGTCGACCAGGAAGGTGAAGCGCGGGTGGCCGGAGACGATGTAGATGCCCGAGTCGGCCTCGCCGTGGTGGTGGTCGTCGGACGCCTCGCCCGGACGGACGGTGTTGCCGCCCATCCACAGGCGCTGGGACCCGGTGAGCTCGCCGGAGATCGCGGCGAAGCGCCGCATCCCGCCCGTCTGCGGCGTGTCGTCGCAGCGCTCCTCGCGGCGGGAGCGGACGAGCGGGCGGCGCCAGTAGGGGACCGCGCCGCCGCTCGGCGGGGCGGGCGCGTCGGGGGGGGCGGGCGGGGTGGTGTGGTCGGTGGCGGCCATCAGGATCCTCCGGGGTCGGCGTCGGGGCCCGGTCGCGACGCCGGGCGAGGCACGGCGGCGACGGAAACCCGTTGTACCGGGTCAGATTAAGCACCTATTGGTTCAACGTCCGTTGAACCGCGGCGGCGACCGCCGCGGCCGGACGCCGCGTGGCGCGAGGCCGGTCGCCCTGCCGAGCCCTTCACGGCTGCGCCGACCTGTGCTCTCCATGCGCGACTCCTGCCGTCCTCTTCCGGCTTCTTCCCGTGTTCTTGCGGTTTCTTGCGGTTTCTTGCGGTATCTTGCCGTGCGTACAGCAAGTTGTACGTCAAGCTCTGGGAGACCCTCATGAAGACCATGACCTACTCGCAGTCGCGAGCCCGCTACGCCGAGACGCTCAACGCCGTGACCGACGACCGCGAGGAGGTCGTGATCACCCGAGCCGGCCACGACCCGGTCGTGATGGTCGCCCTCGACGACTACGAGTCGCTCAAGGAGGCCGCGTACCTGCTGCGCAGCCCCGAGAACGCCCGCCGGCTGCTGGGCTCGATCCAGCGCCTGGAGGCCGGCGAGGGCGAGCAGCACGACCTGGCGGAATGACCCTCACCTGGGACGAGGCCGCGTGGGCGGACTACGTCTGGTGGCAGACCCAGGACCGCAAGGTCCTGAGGCGGATCAACACGTTGATCAAGGACATCGATCGGAACGGCAACGAGGGCATCGGGAAGCCCGAGCCGTTGAAGCACGGCTTCCACGGCTACTGGTCCCGCCGCATCACCGACGAGCACCGCCTGATCTACAAGATCGTCGACGACGGCGTGCGCATCGCGGCGTGCCGGTACCACTACGGATCCTGAGCGGCGCACTCAGCGAACCGCGAACTCGAGGATCGCGCGGAGCCCGCCCGCCGGGGCGTCCTCCAGCCGGAGCGCGCCGTGGTGGAGACGGGCCTGCTGGTCGACCAGCGCGAGCCCGAGGCCGGACCCCGGGCTGCGAGGCGCCTCGCCGCGGGCGAAGCGCTCGCGCACGACGTCCCGCCGGTCGGACGGGATCCCCGGGCCGTCGTCGTCCACGGTCACCCTCGCCCGGCCGCCGCTGACGCCGACCGCGACCTCCACCGCTCCGTCCCGCCGGCCGTGGAGGGCGGCGTTGTCCAGCAGGTTGTCGACCGCGAGCCGCAGCCCCTCCGGCCAGCCCAGGAGGGTGAGCTCACCGCCGTCCGTCGTCGGGCGGGTCGCGAACGTGACCGCCGGGTGGCGCCGGCGCGCTCCGGCCACCGCGTCGTCGACGAGCACCCCGAGGTCGAGCTGCTCGTGGTCGGGCACGGCCTCGGCGTCGCCGCGGGCCAGGCGCTGGAGCCCGTCCAGGAGCGCGACGACGCGCGCGTGCTCGGCGGTCATCGCGGCGACGATCTCGGCGCGGTCCTCCGCGGACAGCCCCGGGTGGCGTCCCAGGGTCTCGAGGTCCATCCCGAGGCCCGCCAGCGGGGTCCGCAGCTCGTGGCCGGCGTCGGCCGTGAAGCGCCGCGTCGCCGTGGTGCTCTGGGCGAGCCGGTCGAGCATCTCGTTGAGGGTGCGGGAGAGCTCGGCGATCTCGCGGGGGCGGTCGACCGCCGGCAGGCGCGTGCCGGCGGGGTCGCCCGGGCGCAGCGCCCGCGCCCCGAGCCGGAGCCGCTCCAGCGGGCGCAGCAGCAGGCCCGTCATCAGCCAGACCCCGAGCGCGGCGACCAGCGTCGCGAGCCCGGTGACCAGCGCGATCAGCCTCCGGCTCTCGGCGACGCGTTGCCGCACCGGATCGAGGCTCTGCAGGACCTGGAGCCGACCGTCGCGGACGCCGGGGATCGCCTGGGTGAGCGAGCGCCACGGCTGCCCGTCGATCGTGACGGTCGAGAAGCCGTCGCGGGTCGGCGGAGGGCCGGCGTCGACGGCCGCCTCACCGCGCTGCGTCACGACGGACGAGCCCGAGAGCACGCGGGTGAGTGCGTCCGTACCCGCCAGCAGGCCGGCGTCCCCGTCCTTCGCGGCCGGGTCGACGCGGTTGCGCTCGTCGTCCGCCTTGCCGTCCTGCGGCTTGGTGGCGTCGGTGCGCACCTTCGTCGCGCGCACCCGCAGCTGCGCGTCGACGCGGGCGCGGTCCTGACGGTCGATCCGCTGGACGATCACCACGCCGGTGGCGGCCATGACGACGGCGACCAGCAGCGCGAGCGCGACGGTGACCTGGGCCCGGAGGCCCCGCAGCGGCCTCACGGGCGCAGCACGAACCCGTGCCCGCGGACGGTCTGGACGATCCGCGGCTCGCCGGCCGCCTCGAGCTTCCGGCGCAGGTAGCCCACGAAGACGTCGACGGCGTTGCTCTCGACGTCCCAGGTGTAGCCCCAGACCTGCTCGAGCAGCTGCGTCCGCGAGAGCACCCGGCCGGCGTGCTGCGCGAGCACGAGCAGCAAGTCGAACTCGCGGGCCGTGAGCCCGAGGTCGCGGCCGGCCCGGGTGGCGACCCGCCGGCCGGGGTCGATCGTCAGCGTCCCGAGCACGAGCGGACGGGCGGGTCGCTGCGCGTGCAGCCGGACGAGCGCCAGCAGCCGGGCGGCCAGCTCGGCCACCGAGAACGGCTTGACGACGTAGTCGTCGGCGCCCCCGGCGAGACCGGCGACGCGGTCGTCGACCTGGTCCCGCGCCGAGAGCATGCAGACCGGCAGCGTCAGGCCGGTCTCGCGGATCCGCCGGACGGTCTCCACGCCGTCGAGGCCCGGCATCGCGACGTCGAGCACGACCACGTCGGGGAGGCGGGCGGCGATCTCGTCCAGCGCCCGCCGGCCGTCGGAGGCGTCCCGCACGGCGAAGCCCTCCGCCTGCAGGCCCCGGCGGAGCGCCCCGCGGATGCCCGGATCGTCGTCGACGATCAGGACCGACGGCCGGCTCCTCACCGGCCCGGCGTCCGGTCTCGGCGCTCCATCGGGCGCAGCCTACTTGCGCTCGCCGGGCTTGCCCTCGTGCACCGAGCCGGCGCACGGGTCGCCGGACTTGTCGCCCGTGGCCCCCGACGCGCCGTCGCCGTCCGGGTTCCCGTCGGCGGGTGCGGCCGGCATCGTCCCCGTGGCCGCGGGCGGCGCGGTCCCGATACGGACATCGACCTGAGCTCCCTCGAGTTCTGGGCACGTCCCTACGAGGAGCGGGAGCGCTCGTTCCGCTGGCTGCGCGAGAACCGCC
>NZ_JBFAPC010000110.1:0-19053 GCF_040675535.1 Patulibacter sp. NPDC049589
GGGACACCCGTGCAGGGACGCTCGATGTCGCGATCCCGAAGCTCCGGCAGGGGTCCTATTTCCCGTCGTTTCTCGAACCCAGGAAGCGGCACGAGATACGTCGGGGTCCTCGAGCAGCACCCGCCGTCGGGGTGGCGCTGCGCCGCCCCGAACCTCAAGAAGTGGCCGATGGTCGTCAGCTGCGAGCGCCGCGTCGGGGGCCGCCGGTCGGCCACGGCCGAGCTGTTCGCGACGGACGACTTCTACCCGGCCTGATCCGCGGTCCGCGCGCCGCCGCGCCAGGGCGGCGGACCGGTGTCGTCCGGCAGGATCCGGCGCCCCGGCGGCGTACTCCTGCCTGTCGTGCCGTCCCTGCCCCGACCCGGAGATCGTCTCGCGGGCTTTCGCATCGAGCGCGAGCTCGGTCACGGCACCACCGGCGTCGTCTTCCTCGCCCATCAGGAGGCGCTCGACCGCCGCGTCGCGCTGAAGGTCGTCGGGCTGCCGTCCGCGGGCGACCCGGCGTTCCGCGAGCGCTTCCGCCGCGAGGCCCGCGCCGTCGCGGGTCTGGACCACCCCAACGTCGTCCAGATCCTCGAGAGCGGCGAGGACGACGCGCACCTGTGGCTGGCGATGCGCCTGGTCGACGGCCCCGACCTGCGCGTGCTCCTGCGCCGCACGGACCGGCTGGACCCCGAGCAGGCGGTCGTCGTCGTCGAGCAGATCGCCGCCGCACTGGACGCCGCGCACGCCGCGGGGCTCGTCCACCGCGACGTCAAGCCGAGCAACGTCCTGATCGAGGACGGGCCGGGGCGCGACCTCCACGTCGAGCTCGCGGACTTCGGGCTCGCGCGCGCGCCCGGCGTCGACGACCCGGAGGGCACGCCCGGCTACGCCGCGCCCGAGCAGCTGGCCGGCGAGGAGGCCGGGCCCGCGGCGGACGTCTTCGGCCTGGGCTGCGTCCTCTTCGAGCTGTTGACCGGCACGCCGCCGCCGTCGCCCGTCGCGGCGTCCGCCCGCCCGGCGGTCGGCCCGGCCCGCGACACGACTCACCTGCCGCTGCGTCCGTCCGCCGCCTACCCGCGCCTGGGCGGCGCGTTCGACCCCGCCGTCGAGCGCGCGACCGACCCCGACCCGGACGTCCGCTTCGCGTCCGCGGGCGAGCTCGCGATGTGGGCGCGCGCCGCCCTGACCGTCCCGCGGGACGCCGTCCACCCGCCCACCGCGGAGCCCCTGCGCATCGCGGTCGCCACGCCCGCCGCCCCCGACGAGGTCGCCCCCGCGGCCCCCACCTGGGAGATCCCCCCGTCCGAGCGGCCCCGCCGTCGCGGCCGCCGGCGGCTCGTCGCGCTCTTCCTCGTCGCGATCCTCGCGGCGCTCGGCAGCGCGTTCGTCTTCATCGGGAACCTCGGCGATGCCTCCCGCGACCGCGCGGCGGGCACGACGCCGACGCCGCCGGGCGGACCGGGGACCGGGACCGGGGCGACCGCGGCGTCCGGGGCCGGGCGCGGGTCGTCGGGTGGGTCCGGGTCGCGGGCGGGCGGGTCGTCCTCGGGCGCCGCGGGGTCGGGGTCCGGTGGGACCGGGTCCTCGGCCGGCGGCTCGGGCCCGTCCTCGGCCGGGAGCGGATCCGGGAGCAGCGCCGCGTCGGCCGCCGGCGGGGCATCGGGGTCGTCCTCCGGCGGGTCGGCCCGTTCGTCGGCCGCCGGTCGGTCGGGGTCGGACGTGCCGCTCGCCGGGCGGGGCGCACCGACCGGATCGGCGACCGCGCCGCTTCCGCCCGTGCCCGCGGGGGCCGTGCGCTTCGGCGGCGGCGGGTGGACGCTGGACCTGCCCGCGGCCGAGGGCTGGCGGCAGACGGCGGTCCAGGAGCTCGAGGGCGGCGCGCGGATCCTGACCCGGCTGATGCGTCCCGACGCCTCGCGGCTCGTCGTCGAGGCGCTCCCGGGCCGCACCGCGGTGGCGGGGGTCGTGGGCGGCAGCCCGTTCCCGGTGCGCCTGCCCGACGCGGGCCGCACCGACGGCGTCCTCTTCCGCGGCGGCCGCTACGCGATGTGCGCGACGGGCATCTGCGCCGCCCTGCCGGTCAACGGGCCCGGCGGCGGCGTCCTGCTCGTCGCCAGCACCCGCCGCGCCTACGGCGCCAAGCGCGTCACCCGGCGCGCGGCGGCCGGGCTCCGGGTGCGCTGAGCGCGGTCCCGCGTCCGTCCCCCTCCCCGACGGACCAAGGGGTCGCGGGTCCGTCGGGCCGGCGGGCCGGCCGGGGCCCGAGCGCTCCCGGTTCTGCGGGGCCGGCGGGCGGATCGCGGCCTGAGCGCTCGCGGGTCCGAAGTGCCGCCGGGCCGGCCACGGCCGGAGCGGGGGCGATCCTGCCGGGCCCGGCGCACGCCGGCCCCGACCGCCGCGGCGCCCGTGCGCAACCCCCCAGCGATCCCGCGTCGGCAGGGATACGGTGGAGGGCACGTGCACGTCCGCCTGATCGACCCGTCGGCCTACACCCCGCCCTACGACCACGCCCTCGCCAACGCGCTGGTCCGGGCCGGAGACCGGGTCACGCTGGTGACGAGCGAGTTCCCGTACGGGCGGATCCCGGAGCCCGAGGGCTACGCGATCGAGCACGGGTTCTACCGCCGCGCGGTCGGGCCGGCGGGGTCGCGGATCCGCCGGGTCGCGAAGCTCGCCCAGCACGTGCCGGACATGCGCCGGCTGCGGAAGACGGCGCGCGACGCCGACATCGTCCACTTCCAGTGGCTGGCGGTCCAGCAGATCGACGGGCTGCTGCTGCCGAAGGACCGGCCGGTCGTCCTGACGGCGCACGACGTCCTCCCGCGCGAGGCGCGGCCCGGGCAGCGCGATGCGCAGCGGCGGCTCTACGAGCGCGTCGACGCCGTCGTCGTCCACTCCCACCACGGCCGCGACCGCCTGATCGACGGGCTGGGCGTCGACGCGACGAAGGTCCACGTCATCCCGCACGGGGCGTTCCGGCACCTGACGACGCTGACCCCCGCAGAGCTGCCGCCCGCCTTCGCGAACACCAAGCGCCCGGTGGTCCTCTTCTTCGGGCTGCTGCGCCCGTACAAGGGCGTCGACGTGCTGCTCGACGCCTGGCGGCGGATGGGCGCGACGGCGGCCACCGCGGAGCTGTGGATCGTGGGCCTGCCGAAGATGGACGTCACCGCGCTGCGCGCGTCCGCGCCGCCGGGCGTCCGCTTCGTCGACCGCTTCGTCTCCGACCCCGAGGCCGCGTCGTTCTTCCGGCGCGCCGACATCGTCGTCCTGCCGTACCGCGAGATCGACCAGTCCGGCGTGCTGTTCACGGCCCTGGCGTTCGGGACGCCGATGGTCCTCAGCAACGTCGGCGGGTTCCCCGAGATCGCCCGCGAGGGCGCCGCGGAGCTCGTCCCGGCCGGCGATCCCGGCCCGCTCGCCCGGGCGCTCGGCACCCTGCTGCACGACCGCACGCGCCGCCGCGACCTCGCGGCCCGGGCCGCCCAGCTCGCCGCGGGGCCGTACTCGTGGGACGCCGTCGCCGAGGCGCACCAGCGGGTGTACCGGTCGCTCCTGGGCTGACTGGCGGGGATCCCGGGTGACGCGTCGCTCGCGTTCCCACCGTGGTCCGGCCCGATGCCGCGCCACGACGGACGGGGTTCGATGGTGGTCGCGGCGGGCGGCGCGGCCGGGCGCAGGAGTCGCCGGGGTGGGCGGCGTATCCTGCGGGGACCCCGATGCCCGCCGGCTCCCCCACACCCCGCACCCGGACCCCGCGGGTGACGCCCCCGCCCGTCACGCCCGACGGGCTGCGCGAGGGCGACCCGCTCGTGCTCGCCGCCCTCGTCACGCGCCGCGGGGGCGACGTGCTCGCCTACGCCAACGAGGTCGCCCCGCCGGGCACCGCCCTGCGGATGGCCGCGGCGGTCTTCGTCGAGTTCCGGGTCGCCGTGCTCTCGACCCACGACCCGGACTTCGACCCCGCCGCCGAGCTGCTGTCGGCCACGCGTCGGATCGCGGCGCGCCAGGCCGAGAACCCGTTCCGCCCCGGCGACCACCGCCGACCGGCCACCCGCACGACGATCTGCGACCGCTTCCCGCGGCTCCTGACCGCCTGGGCCGACCACCGGCTCCCGCGGGAGGATGCGGTCCGCCTGCGCGAGCACGTCGTCGACTGCCCGGACTGCGACGCGTTGAACATCGCCTTCGACCGGGCCGAGACCGCCTTCCGCGACGGCCCGCCCGCCGAGCTCGCGCCCGAGGAGACCGGCGGCCTCGTCGCGGCGATGGCGCTGGCCTCGACGGGCTGAGCGGTCCGCCCGCCGAGGGTCCGGACGGGGTCGTGCCGCGCCGGGACACGGTCATCTCTCCGCGGCGACGTTCCCTGTGCATAGGACCATGCGGCTCACGCATCGCCTCGCGAGATCCGCGCTCCTCCTCTTCTGCGCCGTCGAGCGTCTCCACCCGGCCGGCCCGGGCTCCGCACGCCGCGGGAGCGCCGGCCCCCGGAGCCGTCGATGGATCTCCCCGATGCCCCGGTGCTACCAGCGGTAGGATCTGGTGACCATGCCCGCGATCGACCTGCCGTCCGCCTACCGCAAGCTCGAGGGGCTCCCGCTCGGGCGGGCCGCCGTGTCGCGGCTGTACCGGACCGCGGCGCCGTACTTCCTGACGATTCCGGCGCAGCTGCGATCGCTGGAGCCCGGGCGCGCGGAGGCGTCGATGCCCGCCGTGCCGTGGACCCGCAACCACCTGGGAACGGTCCACGCGATCGCGCAGTGCAACCTCGCCGAGTACGTGATGGGGGCGTTGGCGGAGGCCACGATCCCGTCCACGCACCGGTGGATCCCGCGCGGGATGACGATCGACTACCTCGCCAAGGCCGCCGGGCGCCTGCACGCCGAGGCGACGCTGCTCCTCCCGGACGAGCCGGCCGACAAGCAGGAGCTGCCGGTCGAGATCCGCATCACGGATGCGAAGGGCGTCGAGGTCTCGCACGCCCAGATCCGCATCTGGGTGACGGCGCGGCCGGCGCGCGGCTAGGCGGCGGGGCCGCGCCGCCCGGACCGCCCCGCGCCCCGCGGCCCGGGTCCACCGGCGCCCCGCGCCTTCAGCCAGCGGCGCGCAGCTCCTCCAGCGTCCGCCGCTGGGTGCCGTCGGCGTCGAAGTTCTCCGGCGCGAGCCAGGCCCGGAACGCCGCGCCGGCCCGCGGCCACTCGCCGTCGAGGAGCGAGAACCAGTCGGTGTCGCGGTTGCGGCCCTTGACGACCATGTCCTGGCGGAAGCGGCCCTCGTACGTGAAGCCGAAGCGCTCCGCGGCCCGGCGGGAGCGGTGGTTCAGGGCGTTGCACTTCCACTCCAGGCGGCGGTTGCCGAGGTCGTCGAACGCGTGGGCGGCGAGCAGGAACACGGCCTCGGTGGCGCCCGGCGTGCGCTGCAGGCTCGCGCCGAACCAGACGTGGGCGATCTCGATCCGCCCGACCTCGGGGGCGATCCGCGCGTAGGCGATCATCCCCGCGGGCACACCGTCCGCCACGCGCACGATCGCGCTGAAGCGCTGGTCGGGCGCCGGTTCGGCGTACAGCGCGGCGAGCCAGGCGGAGAACGCCTCGCGGTCCGCGAACGGCCCGTACGGCAGGTAGTCCCACAGGCGCGGGTCTCCGCCGCTCGCGGCGTCCCACAGGCCGGCCTCGTGGCGCGCGGGGTCCAGCGGCTCGATCCGGACGTGGGCGCCGGTGAGCGTCTCGCGGCCGGGCAGGCGGGCCCCGGCGAAGTCGACGGGGGGACCGAGCTCCGGGGACGACATGCCCCGCACGGTAGCCCCGGTCCCGGACCGGGTGCGACGCCGGCCCGGCCGGGCCCGGCGCGAGGGTTCGATCCCCGGCCCGGCCCGGTCTGCCGCAGCGCGGGGCCTGCCGGCCCGCCCCGTACCCGTCTGCGCCGGCTCGCCCCGATGGAGCGCTCCCGCCCGCGGTGGGCCCGCGGCCGCCGCTCCCGCTCTGGGACGATCCCCCCGTGCGCGCTCTGCACCTCCTCGCCCTCGGACTGCTCGCCTGGACCCACGCGGGCTGGGCCGTCGTGCTGCGCCTGCTCCGCGGGGCGGGACACGGCCGGGTGCCCGACGGCCGCGAGGCCGCGGTCGCCGGAGCCGCCGCGCTCGACGGTGACCTGCGGGTGACCGTCGTCGTCGCCGCGTACGCCGAGGAGGACGCGATCGCCGAGACCGTCCGCCGGCTCGCGGCGCAGACGTGGCCCCGCGAGCGGCTGCAGATCGTCGTCGCCTGCGACGGGTCGCCCGACGCCACGGCGCAGCGGGCACGGGAGGCCGGGGCCGACCTCGTCCTCGAGCTGCCGCGCGGCGGCAAGCACGCCGCGCAGGCCGCCGGGGTCGCCCGGGCCGACGGGGACGTCCTGGCGTTCAGCGACGCGAACACCTCCTGGGAGCCCGACGCGCTGGCCGAGCTCGTCGCCGCCTTCGCCGACCCGCGGGTCGGCTACGCCTGTGGCCGCGTGACCTTCACGTCCGCCGACGGCGACAGCAACCAGGAGGGCGCCTACTGGCGCCTGGAGATGGCGCTGCGCCGGATGGAGAGCGACTGGTGGTCGGTGACCGCCGGCAACGGGGCGATCTACGCGCTCCGGGCGTCGCTGTGGCCGCGGCTGCGCACCGCGTTCGGCCACGACCTCGCCCTGCCGCACCAGACGGTCCGGGCCGGGCTGCTCGCCGTCGACCGCCCCTCCGCCTGCGCCAGCGAGCCGATGGTCCCGACCGTCACGGGCGAGTGGCGCCGCAAGCGGCGCATGATGAACCAGATGTGGCGGGTCGTCCTGCGGGGCGGCGAGGGCGGCGGCCTGCGCGGCGGCGTCCTGGACCCCCGCGGCGTGCCGCCCCGCTACCTCGCGGCGCTCGTCAGCCACCGGCACCTGCGCTACGCCAGCCCGTTCCTGCACGTGCTGGCGCTCGTGGCGGGGCTCGTGCTCGCGGTCCGTGGGGTGCCGGTGGCGGCGGACGGTCGCGGTGGCCGACGGGCCGCAGGCGGTGCCGGAGCCGCCGGGTCCGTCCGCGGCGGTGCGCTCCCGGCGTCCGGCGACGTCCTCGGCCGTGGGCCCCGCCGCCGCGTGCGCCCCCGGCTGCACCTGCTGCTGCTCGCGGCGCACCTGTCCCTCTACGCCGGTGCGGCCGCCGCGGACGTCCGCCCGTCGCGCCCCCTGCTGCTCGCCCGCTACTACGTGCTGATGACCGCCTCGATCGCCGCCGGGCTCGCCGACCACCTGCGCCACGGCACGCCCGCGGGCTGGGACCCGGCGGAGGGGACGCGATGAGCGCCGACGACCGCGCCCCGGAGAGCGCGTCGCCCGACGCCGCGGGTCGTGACGCCATGGCGGGTCGTGACGCCGTGGCTGTCCCCGACGTCGCGGCGGGTCCGGACACCGTGGCGGGTCGTGACGCCGCGGCGGGTCGTGACGCCGCGGCCGTCCCCGACGTCGCGGCGGGTCCGGACACCGTGGCGGGTCGTGACGCCGCGGCGGGTCCTGACGCCGCGCCTGTCCCCGACGTCGCGGCGGGTCCGGACACCGTGCCTGGTCCCGGCGCCACGCCGGGCTCCCGTGCCGCTGGGGCGGCCCCGCCGTCCGCCGGCCCCGCCCCGCCCCGCGTCCACGACCTGACCGGACGGGCCTCCGACGCCCACGCGGACTTGCGCGCCGCGATGCGGGCCGCCGGCCGGGACGTCGGCCCCGACGGGCCGATCGCCCTGCCGCGACGGATCACCTGCGCCGACGTCACGCGCCGCGCGTTCGACGTCGTCGTGTCGCTCCTCGCCCTCGTGGTGCTCGCGATCCCGCTGGCCCTGGTCCTCCTGCTCGTCCGGCTGGAGTCGAAGGGCAGCCCGATCTTCCGCCAGCGGCGCGTCGGGCTCGGCGGGCGCGAGTTCGACGTCCTGAAGGTCCGCACGATGGTCCAGGGCGCCGAGACGATGGGCGCGGGCCTGGCGATCGTGCAGGGCGACGCGCGGATCACCCGGCTCGGCCGGCTGCTGCGCCGGACCTCGGTCGACGAGCTGCCGCAGTTCTGGAACGTCCTGCGCGGCGAGATGGCGATCGTCGGCCCCCGGCCGACCGTGCCGGTCCAGGTCGAGCGCTACGACGAGCGCCAGGTCGAGCGCCTGATCGTCCGCCCCGGCCTGACCGGCTGGGCCCAGGTCCAGGGCCGCACGACCCTCTCGTGGCCCGAGCGGATCGAGTTCGACCGCTGGTACGTCGCGCACCGGACCCTCCGTGTCGACGCCCGCATCCTCCTGATGACGGTGCGGGTCGTCCTCGGCGGCCAGGGCGTCGAGCGCGACGGGGCGGCGTGGAGCGTTCCGGGCGGCGGCGGTGGCGGCGATGCCGACGGACCGTCGGCCACGACCGACGGCGCGCCCGAGGGACCTCAGGGCGCCTGACGGCGGTGCCCGGGCCGGCCCTGGGTCCCGGGGTGCCGGGTCTCCGCGGGATCGGGTGCGGGCGTCGAGGACCGGTTCCGGGTCGAGGTCGGGTCGGGTGCGGTCCGGTGGGCGCATCGAGTTGTGCACCGTGGGGGTGCCGAAGTCGACGGCCGGTCCGGGGTCGGGTGCGGTTCGGCGGGCGCATCGAGTTGTGCACCGTGGGGGTGCCGAAGTCGACGGCCGGTCCGGGTTCGGACGCGGCGTGATGGTGCCATCGAGTTGTGCACCGTGGAGGTCGCGAAGTCGATGAACCCGTCGGCAGCCGGTCCGGGGTCGGAGGTGGGGTGACGGTCCCATCGAGTTGTGCACCGTCCGGGTACCGAAGTCGATGACCCGCCCGGCCCTCTGATCCGCCCGGCCCTCTGACCCGCCCCGTCGGCCAGCCCGCCTCTCCGACCCGTCACGCGCCCGCCCCTTCGACCCGAGGGGCCTCCGGTCGGCCCGCCCCTTCGACCCGAGCGGCCTCCGGTCGGTCGGCCCGCCCGCCCGGTCGGCCCGCCCGGTCGGCCCGCCCGGTCGGCTCGCCAGCCGCCCCCACCCGCCCGGGCGGGACGTCCCCCACCGGCCCCACCAGGCCGTCCCCCGGTCGCCCCCGGGGCATCCTGGGGAGATCCCCCATGGTCGGTCGCGATCGCGGGTGCCAACCTCCGGCGAGCCCGAACCTGCCGGACCCCGACGACTCCCGGAACCACCGATGCCCGCCCGCCCGCAGTCCCCCGCCCCCGAGCCATCCGCCGACCCGGGGCTCCTCCACCGGCTCGCCCTGATCTGCGTCCGCCGGCGCCGCGCGGTCGTCGCCTTCTGGGTGGTCGCGCTCGTCGTGATGGCCGCCGGGGTCTCGCAGCTGGCCGGCGACTCCGCAGAGGACTACGCGACCCCCGGGTCGGAGTCCACGCGGGCCGCCGACCTCGTCGACGCGCACCTCGGTGGCCGCGGCGGCCAAGGGATCACCGTCGTCTGGCAGGACGCCCGCGGCGCGAACGGGCCCGCCGCGAAGGCCCGGATCCGGTCCCTCCTCGCGAAGGCCGAGGCGCTCCCCGGGATCGGCGACGCCGAGACCCCGCGCGTCTCCCGCGACGGGACGATCGCGTCCGTCGAGCTCGGCCTGACGACCAAGCCGTGGAACCTGCCCGACGGCACCGCGAAGGATGTCATCGACCTGGCCGGCGAGGCGCAGGGCGGCGGCACGCGGATCGAGCTCGGCGGCACCCCGATCACGAACGCCGAGGGCGGCGCGAGCCCCGAGCTCGCCTCGATGCTCGTCGCCGCGGTGATCCTCCTGATCGCGTTCGGCAGCGTGATCGCCGCCGGCCTGCCGCTGCTCGCCGCGCTCTTCGGCCTGGGCATCACCTTCTCGCTCGTCGGGCTGCTGCAGCACGTGATCGACGTGCCCGACTGGGCGCCCGCCGTCTACAGCCTGATCGGGATCGGCGTCGGCATCGACTACGCGCTGCTCGTGGTCTCGCGCTTCCGCACCGCGCTGCACGACGGGAAGGACAACGAGGACGCCGTCGTCGAGGCGATCTCCACCGCCGGGCGCAGCGCGCTGGTCGCCGGCGGCACGGTCGTCGTCGCCATGCTCGGCCTGCTGCTGATGCGCGTGTCGTACATGAACGGCGTCGCGCTCTCGGCGAGCATCTCGGTCCTCGTGGTGCTGCTCGCGTCGGTGACGTTCGTCCCCGCGCTGCTGGCGATGCTCGGCACGCGGGTCAACCGCCTGCGGATCCCGTTCGTCGGCCGCCAGCAGGGCGAGGGCCACAGCCCGCTGGCGGCCCGCTGGGCGCAGGCGGTCCAGCGCCGTCCGAAGACCGCGGCGGCGATCGGCGCGACGGTCCTGATCCTCCTGACGATCCCGGCGACGAACCTGCGCTTCGGCTTCCCCGACGCCGGAAACGACCCGTCGTCGACCACCACCCGCCAGGCCTACGACCTGACGACCGAGGGTTTCGGCCGCGGGTCCAACGGCCCGCTGCTGCTCGTCGCCGAGGGCGCGGCCCAGGACCGCCTGGGCGCCGTGACCGCCGCCGCCCGGCGCGACCGCGACGTCGCCGCCGTCCTCCCGGCGCGGCGCTCGCCGGACGGGGCGATCTCCGTCGTGACGGTCCTCCCGCGCAGCGCGCCGCAGGACGCGTCGACGTCGGACCTCGTGCACCGGCTGCGCGACGCCGTGCTGCCGGGCGCCACGCGCGGCAGCGGCGGCGAGGTCCTCGTCGGCGGCGTCACCGCGGCGTCGATCGACCAGTCCGACGTCCTCGGCGACCGGATCCCGTACTTCATCGGCGGCGTGGTCGTGCTCGCGCTGCTGCTCCTGCTGCTGGCGTTCCGCGCCCCGCTCGTGGCGCTGAAGGCCGGCGTCATGAACCTGCTGTCGGTCGGATCGGCCTACGGCGTCGTCACCGCGTTCGCGCAGGGCGGCACGCTCGGCGGGCTGATCGGGATCGACACGAACACCCCGGTCCCGCCGTTCATCCCGGTGATGATGTTCGCGATCCTCTTCGGGCTGTCGATGGACTACGAGGTCTTCCTCGTCTCCCGGATCCGCGAGCGCTTCCGGATCCACGGCGACACGGAGCGCGCGGTGACCGAGGGCCTCTCGGCGACGGCGCGGGTGATCACGGCGGCCGGGGCGATCATGGTCGCGGTCTTCCTGAGCTTCGCGCTCTCGCCGCAGGCGTTCCTGAAGCTCATGGGGGTCGGGATGGCGACCGCGATCCTCGTCGACGCGACCATCGTCCGGATGGTGCTCGTGCCCGCGCTGATGCAGATGCTCGGCCGCTGGAACTGGTGGGTCCCGGCCTGGCTCGACCGCCTGCTGCCGGACCTCGAGCCCGCGCCCGCGCCCGCGCCCGCGCCGGCGCCGGTGGTGGCGGCGGTCGAGGCGCCCGGCACGGCGTCCTGAGGACGGGCCGCGGTCGTCGAGCGTGCGTTCCTCCTCGAAGGAGGAGGAACGACGCACTCTCGGCCACCGGATCCCCACGGATCTCGCGACCACCGATGAGTTCCGGGGGACCACGCCGTCTGTGTTGCGTTCCCCACGAACCGCGCCCCGCACCCGCGACGGCCACCCCAGGAGACCCCCGATGCGCATGATCTTCCCCAACCTGCCCGTGAAGGACGTCCAGGCGTCGCGCGCCTTCTTCTCAGCGCTGGGCTTCGGCTTCAACGAGCAGTTCTGCGACGAGGCCACCGCCGCCCTCGTGGTCGAGGAGAACATCATCGTGATGCTGATGGAGGAGGCGAAGTTCCTCGGCTTCATCAACGGCGAGATCGCCCCGCGCGACGTCACCGAGACCCTGCTCGCGCTGTCCTGCGACAGCAAGGACGAGGTCCTCGAGCTGGGCGCCAAGGCCCGCGCGGCCGGCGCCGAGGCCTGGAAGGACCCGCAGGACTACGGCTTCATGTACGGCGAGAGCTTCCGCGATCTCGACGGCCACGTCTGGGAGATCATGTGGATGGACGTCGAGCAGGCGATGGCGGCCCAGGCCCAGGCAGGCGAGGGCAGCGCGGCCTGAGCGCGACCAGCGAAGACGTCGTCGTCGACGAGCAGGGCGTAGTGCTGGCCGGGGAAGTCGATCCCGGGCTCGGCGTCGTCGAGGTGGACCCCGTCGCCGAAGTGCACGCTGAGGAACGGTCCCCAGGCGGTCGGCTCGGGCAGGCCGAGCAGGGTGGTCAGGAAGGCGGCGGACCGCGCCTTGTCGGTGGCGGCGTTCGCCAGGTGATCGAATCGGATGGGCATGGGCGTCCCGGTGTCCGGCACCTCCACGCGACCGCCCGGTCGGCGGTCGCACGCGATGCTCCCGCCTGTCCACCAGAGCGTCCCGACGGGACCGGGCGGGCGGTCTTCCGCCCACCCGTTCCCGGGGCACCGGCGGACGGCGGATGCGCGGCGTCCACGAGCCGGTCGGTCACAGCGCACCGGCCCGCCCGTAAGTACTGGTGATGCCGCGGAAGCCACCCCTCGACGACGCCGCCCTGCTGGCCGGCGGACCCGCCGACTACGGGCGCTTCTACCGCCGCCACGAGGCCGCGGTCCTCGCGTACTTCCTGCGCCGCACCGGCCGGCCGGACGTCGCCGCGGACCTCACCGCCGAGACGTTCGTGCGCGCGCTCGCCGGCCGCGGGCGGTTCGCCCCCGAGCGGGGCGAACCGCGCGGCTGGCTGTTCGGGATCGCGCACAACGTGCTCTCCACGAGCCTGGAGTCCGGCCGCGTGGAGAACGAGACGCGGCTGCGGCTCGGGGTTCCCGCCCTGGCCCTGACCGACGACGATCTGGCCCGGATCGACGAGCTCACCGGCGTCGACGCCACCGCCGCCCTGGCCGACCTGCCGGACGAGCAGCGCGAGGCGATCGCGGCCCGGGTGCTCGACGGCGGCGGCTACGACGAGATCGCGGCGGCGCTCCGCTGCTCCGAGAGCGTTGTGCGCCAGCGCGTGTCCCGGGGACTCCGAACGCTCCGCACCCGACTGGAGGACCGCCGATGAGCCGTCTGCCGCAGCTCGAACGCCTGCTCGTCGAGGAGGCCCGCCGCCAGGACCGCGCCGCCGGCCGCCCCCGCCGCGGGCGCCTGCGCCTCTTCGCCAGCGTCCTGCTCGCGCTGCTGGCGGGCGGATCGGTCGCGGTGGCGGCCTCGCGGCTGCTGCCCGAGGGCCGCCCGGTCCCCGCTCCGCCGCAGTCGGGCTCCTACGTGCACCGCTACACGGGGCCGAGCCGAGTGCTCGACCTGCGCGTGGCGGACCCCGACGGCGGGCCGGCGTGGGGGCTGCGGGTCACCCGCACCCGGCCGACCGGCGGCCTCGGCTGCGCCCAGGTCGGCCGGGTCCAGGGGGACCAGATCGGCGTGATCGGGCGCGACGGCGCGTTCGGCGACGACGGACGCTTCCACGCGCTGCCCAAGGCCGCGATCCAGGGCTGCGGCGGGCTGGACGGGAACGGCCGCATGTCGCTGCAGGGCGGCGGCGAGCCGGTCGCGAGCGGCCTGCAGGGCTGGAGCCCCGCGACCGGGGGCTGCGAGACGGCCGGCGAGCGGGCGAACCGCCGGTCCGGCGTCCGGGCGGGGCGGGCGCAGCTGCGGCTGTACGAGCAGCGCGGCCAGGAGGCGGAGGCCCGGGCGGCCCGCGCCGACCTGGCCCGCGAGCGCGTCGACGAGGCGACGCCGCGCCCGAGCTGTGCGGACGCCGCGCAGCGGACGGTGTTCTACGGGTTCGCCGGGCCGCGGGCGCGGGAGGTCACGCTGCGGGAGGAGGGCCGGTCGCCGCGCACGATCGCGACCGGTGAGGCGTCCTCCGGCGCGTACCTCTTCGTGCTGCGTGGCCCGATGGGCGCGCACGGCTCCACCCGCCTCTCCACGCGGTTCGCGAGCGGGCGGGTCTGCCCGTCGGGCGGTCCGGGGCAGCGGGCGGTGACGAGCCGCGCGTGCGAGCGGGCGGCGGGCTTCACCTACGGCCGCCGGTCCGCGAGGGCGCGCCGCCGCGAGGGCGCCCCGCGCACCGCCACCCAGCGCGCCATGGGCCGGATGGCCGCCCGGCGTCACCGTGCCGCGAAGCACCCGCTGGACGTTCCGATCCGCGGCCTCTCGCTGCTGCGCTTCCGCTTCGTCCCGCCGCTCCGCGGCCTGCACGACTACCAGGTGCAGATCGCCTGCACGCCGAGGAGCGGCCTGGCCTTCGTGACCCCGCGCCTGCACGGCGGACGGCCGGCGACGGTGGACGTCCCGGGCCCGCTGGGCGACGAGTGCAGCCTGCCGCCGAAGGGCACCGTCACGCAGGCGGGCACGGGCCGGAAGATCGGGACGTTCCTGCTGCCGCGGAGGTAGCGGGTCGGACGGCTCCCGTCGCCACGGGCGCCCGGCCCGGCCCGCCACGACGACCGCGCCGTTCGGCTCCGCGCTCCTTCACCGCCGCGCCGGATCACCCCGGTCGACGGGCGGCGACGTCGCCCGGACGGCGTCCTGCACAGCGGGCAGTCCGAGGAAGAGGGGAGCGGCGGCGAAGCCGCCGACGAGGAGCGAGCGACCGGCGCCGGGGGCGCGGGACGGGGTCCGTGCGCCGGCCGGCGCGCACGACGGGTGCGGGGCGTGGGGAGGGGTCATGCAGGAGAGGACCGCCCCGCGGCGCAGAACTCATCGCGGGCGTCCACCACCACGGAGAAGGCCGATGCTGCTGCAGGGCAAGAACGCGATCGTCTACGGCACCGGGGGCCTCGGGGCCGGCGTCGCCCGCGCGTTCGCGGCGGAGGGCGCGCGCGTCTTCGTGGCCGGGCGGACGGCGCGGGCCGTGCTCGGCGTCGTGGCGGCGATCACGGCCGACGGCGGCACGGCCGAGGGCACGATCCTCGACGTGCTGGACGAGGACGCGGTCGAGGAGCACGTCGCGCACGTCGTCGCCGAGGCGGGCACGGTCGACGTCTCGCTGAACCTCACCTCGCGGGAGGATCGCCAGGGCACGCCGCTGATCGAGATGGACGTCGAGGCCCTGACTCGCGGCCCGCGCACCGCGCTGACCGCGCAGTTCGTGACCGCCCGCGCCGCCGCGCGGCGGATGGTCGCCCAGGGCTCCGGCGCGATCCTCGCCGTGACGAGCGGGACCGCGCGCTCGCCGTCGGCGGGCATGGGCAACACGGGCCCGGCGGACGCGGCCGTCGAGGTGCTCCTCCGGACCCTCGCCGCCGAGGTCGGACCGTCGGGCGTCCGCGTCGTCGGCGTCCACACCGCCGCGGTCGCCGAGACGCTGTCGCGCGAGCGCATCCTCGAGGTCTCCGGCCAGGACGTCGACCCGGCGGACGTCGTGCGCGCCGTCGCGGGCCGGGCGACGCTGCGGCGCGCGCCGGTCCTCGCGGACGTGGCCGGCACCCTGGCGTTCCTGGCGTCCGACCGCGCGGCGGGCATCACCGGGACGACCGTGAACGTCACCTGCGGGCTCGTCGCCGACTGAGGGATCCGCCCTTGCGCCCCGCCCTCCCCCGGGGGTAGTGTCGAACGTGACGGCGGCGTCAAGTTCGACGCCGAGCGACGGTCGTCGGACGGCGGCCGAGGAGGAGACCCACATGGCACGACAGCAGCCCCGCGTCCTCGTCGGACGGACCGCCGCGATCACCGGCGGCGCCCGCGGGATCGGCAAGGAGACCGCCCGCGCGCTGCTCCGCGAGGGGATGAAGGTGGCGATCGGGGACCTCGACCTCGCGCTCGCCGAGGCCACCGCCGACGAGCTGCGCACCGCGGTGCCCGGCCGCGGCGGCGTGCCGGTGGAGGTCCGCGCCTACGCGCTGGACGTCGTCGACCGCGACTCGGTGCGCGCGTTCGTGGACGCGGTGGAGGCCGACCTCGGCCCCATCGACGTCTTCGACAGCAACGCCGGGATCATGGCGCTGACGACCTTCCTCGACGAGTCCGACGACAGCATCCGCCGGCAGATCGACGTCAACGTCATGGGGGTCGTCAACGGGGCGAAGGAGATCCTGCCGCGGTTCGTCGCGCGCGGGCGCGGTCACCTCGTCAACGTCGCGTCGATGGCCGGCAAGGCGGGCTTCGCGGGCGCGGCCACGTACTGCGGCACGAAGCACTTCGTGGTCGGGCTGTCCGAGGCGATCCGCGGCGAGCTCGCCCACGCGGGCGCCCCGGTCGACGTCACCTGCGTGATGCCGGCGATCGTCCAGACCGAGCTCGCCGCCGGGACGAAGGACACCCGTGGCGTCAAGAAGGTCACGCCCGAGGAGGTCGCCGCCGCGATCGTCGAGGCGCTGAAGGCCCCGCGCTTCGACGTCTTCGTGCCGCGCTCGGCCGGGGTCGCCAACACCGTCATCGGCGTCCTGCCGCGCCGGGGCCGCGAGGGCGTCGCCAAGGCGCTGGGCGCCGACCGCGCCCTGATCGAGGCGGACCCGGCGGCGCGCGCGGCCTACGAGCTGCGCGCCGCCGCCAGCGACCCGCGGCTCGACGCTCCCGCGCCCCCGAAGAGCCTGGCGCCGTAGCCCCGGACCCCGGCCGGGGCCTGCGCGACCCGGGAGGCGGGGCGCCGACTACGATGTCGCGGATGCTCGCGACCGGGATCGGGCCCACCTCCAGTCCGCATCCGCGCGCCGCAGGGCGCCGGTGACGGTCGCGGGCTTTCGTCGCGGGGGGCTGACCGGCCGGATCGTGGTCGTCGCGACGGTGATCGCGGCGCTGCTGGCGGCGGTCGTCGTGGCGCTCACGATCGCCGTCCAGGACCTGCGGGACGCGGGCCGGGCGTCGGCGCGCTCCGAGCGGGTGATCTCGCTCGCCAACCGCACCGAGCGCAACGTCATCGACCTCCAGGCGGGCCTGCGCGGGTACGTCGTCGCGGGCGACCGCGCGTTCCTGGCACCGTTCGACGCCGCGCGGGCGGCGTTGCCGGACCTCCTCACGTCGCTGCGCGCGTCGGCTCCCGCCGGGCAGCAGCGGGCGCGGGCCGACCGGATCGTGAAGGACGTCGAGGACTACGCCGGCGTGCGTGCGCCGCGGCTCGTCGCCGTGGCGCGGCGCGACCTCGCCGCCGCACGCCGGAGGATCGCGGCCGGCCGCGGCAAGGGGGTCGTCGACACGATCCGCGGTCGCTTCGACGTCTTCGTCACCGTCGAGGAGGCCCGCGCGACCCGGAAGCGGGAGACCGCGGACGATGCCGGCCGCCGCGCCACGGTCCTCGGGATCGTCGGCGCCGTCGGGTCGGTCGTGCTCGTCCTGCTCTTCGCGCTGTACCTGCTGCTGCGGGTCGTCCGGCCGGTCCAGCGGCTCGCCGACGCCGTCGAGCGGGTCTCCGGCGGCGACCTCCAGGTGGACGTCCCCGAGGTCGGCGGGGGCGAGGTCGGCCGGCTCGCGCGCGAGTTCAACGCCATGGGCCGGGCGCTGCAGGAGCACCAGGACGAGCTCGAGGGCCAGCACGTCGAGGTCGAGGCGCAGCGCAACGACCTCGAGCGCACCTACGAGGCGCTGAGCGCGGAGAAGGAGTGGACCGACACGCTCTTCCGCTTCGTCGAGCAGCTGGTGGCCGAGACGGGCGCCGCGGCCGTGGCCGACCGCACGGTGCGCGGCGTGCTGGAGCTCGTCGCCGCGGACGCGGGAGCGCTCTGGCTCCTCGACGAGCGCGGCGAGCTCGTGCGCGAGGCCGCGGTCGGGCTCGACCTCCGGGACGACGGACCGCGGCGGCCGGAGGACGGGGTCCTCGGCCGCGCCCTGGCCGAGGGCCGGCCCGTCCGCCTGAGCCACGGCGACACCGGCGTCGAGGTGCCCGGGTTCGCCGGCCCCGTGCGGGTCTCGCACGAGCTGCACCTGCCGCTGCACGCCGGCGACGAGGTCGTCGGCGGCCTGATCGTCGCGCGCGTCGCCGACCGGCCGTTCAGCGAGACCGACGCCGTCCGCGCCCGGGGGATCACCGAGCAGGCGACCGTCGCGCTGGTCCGGGCGCGCGAGGTCCTGCGCACGGCCCGGCTGGGTGCCGTCAACGCCGCCATGCTCGAGGCCACGACCTTCGGCGTCGCGATGCTCGACGACGCGGGCGAAGTCGCCTTCGCCAACGCCGCGATCCGCGAGATGTGGGCGGACATGCGGATGCCGATGGACGGCGCCCGCGAGGAGCAGCTGGCGCGGTTCGTCGAGCTCACGGTCGACCGGAAGCTGGCCGTCGCACGCGTCGAACAGGTCGAGAGCGACCGCATGCGCCCGTACGAGTTCGAGCTCCACGACCCCGAGACCGGGCACTGGTTCGTCGCCGTCAACACCCCGGTCCGGGGCGCGGACGGGGAGGAGATCGGCCGGATCGTGACGATCCGCGAGACGACCGGGGAGCGCGAGGTCCAGCGCCTGCGCGAGGAGTTCTCCGCGACCGTCACCCACGAGCTGCGCACGCCGCTGTCGTCGGTCGTCGCGGCGGTGGACCTGCTCGAGGGCGAGATCGAGGAGCCGACGGCGGGCCAGCGGCACTGGAGCGGCGTGATCCGCCGCAACGCCGACCGGCTGCTGCACCTCGTCGACGACCTCCTGACGGTCGCCCGCGCCGAGTCCGGCGAGTTCACGCTGCACCCCTCCGACTGCGACGTCGCGACGATCGCCGGCGACGCGGTCGCCAGCGCCCGGGCGGCGGCGGGCGGGGACGTCGAGGTCGAGCTGGTCGCCGGCCCGGCACCGATCCACGCGGACGCGAACCGCATCGCCCAGGCCTGCGACAACCTGCTCTCCAACGCCGTGAAGTTCACGCCGGCGGGCGGCAGGATCCGCGTCACGGTGCAGGCCCGCGAGGACGCGGGCGCCGTGACGCTGGAGGTCGCCGACTCGGGCGTCGGGATCCCGCCCGAGGATCGCGAGCGCCTGTTCGAGCGCTTCTACCGCACCGCCGGGGCGACGCAAGGCGCGGTGCCCGGGACGGGCCTCGGCCTGACGATCACCCAGGCGATCGTCGCGGCGCACGGCGGCACGATCCAGGTGCGGGACGGTCTGGACGGCGGGACGGCGTTCGTCGTCGAGCTGCCCGTCGGCGGGCCGGCGGCGGACGGTGCGGGGACCCCGACGACGCAACTGACGGCAGTCGGACCGACCGTTGACATCTCGCGCCTCGCCCCGAGCGACGACAAGGTCGAACGTGGCGACAAGCACCG
>NZ_JBFAPC010000111.1:0-18990 GCF_040675535.1 Patulibacter sp. NPDC049589
CGGCGCGACGCCCGGACCCGCCCGGAGCGACGACGGGCCCGCGATCGCGGGCCCGTCGTCGTTCCGGGACCGCCGGACCCGCCGGCGGCTCAGCGCTGGGAGCGCGTCAGGATCCCCGACCGGACCTGGTCCGGCGTGACCGGCTGCAGGCGCGGGTAGACCTTCGAGACGCCGTTGATCGCGAACGGCTGCTGCGCGACACACGGCGGACCGCCCGCCCCCGCCAGGTCGAGGATCCCGGTGAGGATGCCCGAGCTGTTGCCCAGGTGGTCGCAGGCGAACGACGGGTTCTTGCCCGTGCCGGCCAGCTCGAGCTCGCCCGGCCGCGGGTACGGGCTGTAGCGGCTGTTCGGGTTGCGGGTCGTGGCGCCGGCGACGGTCTCGCCGTTGATCGGCGCCGCGAGGCGCAGGTACGATCGCTGCACGCCCTTGGCGTCCGGGGCCGTCGCCTGGATCGCCGCGCCGGCGTTGGCGAACGTCACCGGCAGCTCGCGCTTGTAGGCCTTGACGAACTGCGCGATCGGCAGGAGGTCCTCCGACGCGGGCTCGAGGCTGTCGGTCAGGGGCCGCAGGGAGTTGACGATCGACCGCAGCGGCGGCATGCCGGACTTCACCTTGCTGAGCACGGGGTTCAGCTCGACGAGCGTCTTCTCGAGCTCGGGCGACAGCACCGCGAGGCGCTGCAGCGCCGGGCGCACGAGCGGGGTGACGGGCTCGAGGTCCGCCAGCGCCGGCTTGGCCGCGCGGGCCGTGGCCTCCGTGGTGGTCATGAAGCGCCGGGCCTCGCGGGCGAACGACGGCAGCTGGTCCAGCGTCTGGCGCAGGGCCGGCGTGATCGACGCGGTCGTCTCGAGCAGCTGGCGTCCGGACTCGGCGATGCCCTGGATCGCACCCGAGCGGCGGCCGAGCGCAGCGAACGTCGTGCCGAAGTCCCGGGTCCCGGAGCGGACCTCCGCCGACTGCCGGTTGAGGATGCTGAAGAGCGAGTCGGCGCCCTCGGCCAGCGGGGCGACCTGCCCGATCGCCGCGTTGAGGTTCTTGCCCTGCCCGTCGGTGCCCTTCGCCAGCGACGTCAGGAGCGACTTGAGGTCCTTCCGCGTCCGGGCGTCGAACGCGTCGAGGATCTGGTCGAGCTCGACGGTCGGCTGGACGTTCCGCGCCGGGATCGTCCCGCCGTCGGCGATGTAGGTCTTCTTGATCGTCTGGTTCTTCCGCGACCCGAACGACAGGTCGACGAAGGTCTCGCCGACGAGGGTCTTGGTGCGCAGCGTCGCGCGGGTGTCCTGCGGGAGCGGCGCGAACTTCGCGTCGATCTTCATCGTGACCTTCGCCTTGCCGCCGTCGCGCACGATCTTCGTGACCTTGCCGACGGTGACGCCGCTGATCCGGACGTCCGCGTAGCCGGCGAGCTGGGTGCCCTGGGCGAAGGCCGTCTTCACCTGGTACGGCTGGGCCTTCAGCGGCACGGGGCCGCCGAAGCTCGTCCACAGGAACAGCAGCAGGCCGAAGCACGACAGCGCGAACGCGACCATGATCGCGATCTGCGCGGGATGGGGGCGGTTCTTGTTCACTTGCAGACCCCCAGACCGGTCAGCAGTTGTCCGACGGCCGGGATCGACCCGGTCGCCGCGGTCAGGGAGCCGCAGGAGAGCAGCAGCTGACCGCGCCAGGCGGCGCCGTTGGCGTCCTGGGTGGAGAACAGCGAGTTCGTGTTGTGCGCGAACCAGCCGAGGTAGTAGGAGTAGCCCTTCTGCTCGCCCGGCGGGTCGTAGCCGAGGACGTTGACGACGTGCTGGAGGACCTTCGAGCTCGTGTCGAGGTCCGCCAGCTGCGGCTCCAGCGCCTGGACGGTCTTGCGCAGCTCGCGGACGGGTCCCCGGCCCTGCACGGCGAGCTTTCGCACGGGCGCGAGGTCCCCGGGCAGCTCCTTCAGGAGCGGCTTCGCCTCCGGCAGCGCCTGCGTCACGTCCTTGATCGCGGGCCGGAGGGCCTTCGACGTCGGGATCAGCTCGTCGGCCAGGGCGCCGGTCTTCGTCACGGCCTGGTCGGCGAGGGTCAGCGTGGGCGGCAGCTGCTCCAGCGACTGGCGCAGCTCGCGGTCGCGGCCTCCGATCGTCGTCAGCGTCGCGGCGGCGCGGTCGAGCGTGTCCCCGACGGCCTGGTCGTGCTCGCCGATCGCCTTGGACAGGCTGCCCAGGCGCGAGACGACGTTCGACAGCGCGTGACGGCGCTCGGTCAGGACCTCGAGCACGCGGTGCGTCTGGCGCGCCGTCGGGGCCGCCGTGCGCAGGATCTGCTGGAAGCGCTTGGCGTTGCCCTTGAAGCCCGTCGAGCTGGCCTGCAGCAGCTGCTGGAAGTACCCGCGGGTGTCGCTGTCGAGCGACGCGACGGCCTCGTCGAGCTGGACCTGCGACGTCGACTGGGTCTGCGGGATCGTGCCGCCGTCCTTGATCGCCGGCCGGCGGTCGGACCCCGGGTCGAGCTCGATCGTCATGTCCTGCAGACCCGTGCGCGGGCGCAGCGTCACGTGGGCGTCCTCGCGGACGCTCGCGAGCTTCGGCCGGTCGATCTTCATCGTCACGCGTGCCTGGCCATCGACGAGGTCGGCCTTCGTGATCTGCCCGACGGTGACGCCGGCGACCGCGACGGCCTGCCCCTGGCCGGGGGTCACGGCCTGGGCCGAGGCGAACTTCGCCTTGACCTCGTACGTGTCCGCGAGGGGGCGGAACCGCTGCTGCGTGAGGATGTAGCCCGCGACGACCAGCGAGAGCACCATCGCGCCGATGATCACGCCGACCGCCCACCAGTACTGGCGGAGCGCCATCCGGATGGTCTTCATCGTCCGGCCCCCGTCGTCGCGGCGGCGTCGCCGGGCGTGTCGGGCCCGAGCAGCGTCTGCAGCCGGCGATCGATCGCCGTGAGGTCCTTGCCGCCCTCGTCGAGGCCCTGGATGGTCCGCAGACCCTTGTCGACGATCTCGGTCACCTGCTGCTTGTCGACGTTCGCCCTGGTCTGCGTCCCCACGAACGGCTTCATCTTCGTGTCGAGCGTCGGGACCGCCTGGGTCTCGCACGGGACGTCGGGGCGCAGCGGCGGGAGGCTGACCGGCGTGGGCGTGGAGCCCGCGATCGGGCGCTCCGCGGTCGCGCTCAGCGTGCCGCCGGCGTCGTTGGTGGAGATCGCCTGGTTGCCGAGGCCGATGAGGTACCGGACCCACGGGCCGTTGGCGTCGAACTCCTGGGTCGACGCGCCGAGGCCGGTGAACGTGCCGCCGAGCTCCTCGTAGACCTTGAGGTTCGTCGTCAGCGAGCCGTCGGGAACGACGCTGTTCAGGATCGGCAGCAGGTTCTGGTTCAGGCACTTCGCGACGGGCCGCAGGTCGTCGGCGACCGTGCCCAGAGGCTCCGCCGAGCGGCTGATCGTGCGCAGCGCGGGCCGCAGCTCGGCGGTCAGCCCCTGGACGTCCTTGGACTTCGCGAGCGACAGGAGCGACCGCAGCGCCGGGTTGGCGACGTCGAGGAAGCTCGGCAGGCGGCGGGCCAGCGGGCGGGCGTCGCGCACCAGGGCGCGACCCTCCGGGATCGCCGCGTTGATGCGCGTGAGCTGCGGCATCAGCCGGCGGGTCGTCGTGTCGAGCCCGGCGATCGTGCGCTGCAGCGCCGCGGAGTTCGCGGCGAACGCGTCGAATGTCTTGCGGCCGCCGGTGATCGTGCCGCGCAGTCCGGCCTCGTGGGCCTGGAGGTTGGCGAGCACGCCGCCGGCCTCGCGGACGAGCGCCTGCAGGTCGCCGTCCTTCGTGCCGCGGGCGGACTTCATCACCTTGGCGATGTCGTCCAGCGCGGCGGGGGTCGCCTTCAGGAAGGTGTTCAGCGCCTCGGCGCCGCCGCCCTGCAGGCCCTCGCCGAACGCCTTCAGCGTCTGCTGGAAGTTCTCGCGGGTCTGCGAGTCGAACGCGCTGAAGACCTCGTCGGCGGCGACGTGCAGCGTCACGGCGCCCGGCGGGATCGGGGTGTTGCCGAGCACCGGCGAGTCCGGGCTGCCGGGGCTGATGTCGAGGAAGAAGTTGCCCTCGAGGAACAGCCGCGGGCGGATCTTCACGGTCGCGTCGCGCCGGAAGACCGGGGCCTTGTCGTTCAGCGAGACCGTGATCACCGAGTAGCCGGGCTTGCCGTCGGCGGGCTTCAGGCCCGAGACGGTGCCGACGTCGACACCGGCCACGCGGACCTTCGTCGCCGCGCCGACGCGCAGCACGCCGGCGTCCTTCGTGAGGACCTCGAGCTTCTTCGGCCCGGTGCCGGGGATGCCCCCGCCGAACACGAGGAAGACGAGGATCGCGGCGACCAGGAGCGTCGCCGCGCCCCAGAGGACGTTGCGGCGGACGGTCTGCTCGGGCGTCAGGTGGCGCACCGAGCGACGGGAGCCGCGCTTGCGACGGATCGACGGGCTCATCGGGGGCCCTTCGGGGTGCCGGCGGGGGCGGACGTGCGCGGGTTGGCGCCCGAGTGCTGCCCGGGGACCGGGCCGATCGTCTTGCCGGAGCGGTACGGCTCGCTGCCGACCGCGCATCCGCCGGGATCGTTGTCCGGATACACCTGGTAGTGGAGGTTCGGGTCGGCGTCGGGGGAGCGCAGGGTCTGCGCGAGCGGCAGGACGAGCCCGATCCGCAGCCAGTTGCCGTTCTCGTCACCGGCGCTGCCGGCGCTCGAGGCGTTGCGGGCGAAGAGGCCGACGTAGTTGCACGTCGTCTGCTGCGGCGTCAGCAGCTGCAGCGCGGGCAGGAGGTTCTCCGCCGTCGGCGTCAGCAGCGTCAGCGAGTCCCCGAAGGACTTCCGCTGCAGCGTCCCGTCGACGGAGCGCAGCGTGGCCTGCAGCTGCGTGCCGAGCACCGGGGCGCGCTTGAGGACCGGGATCCCCCGGACGGCGACCTGGTGCAGCGCCGCGACGGTGCGCGGCAGCTGGCGGACGCCCGGCCGCAGCTCCTTGGCGAGCGCCGCGGCATCGCGCAGGACCGGAGCGGCGACCCGCGAGGCGCTCTGGGTCGCGTGCTCGACGCTCGGCGTCAGCTGGATCGTCTCGCCGAGCGCCTGACCCTCGGAGCCGATCGCCTTCAGCGTCGTCTCCGCGGCGACGAACAGGCCCGACAGGTTGTCCGACGCCGGTAGGAGCGCCTGGGTCGTGGCGTCGAGGCCGAGCACGAAGCGGCTGAGCTGCGTGGAGGGGTCCGACAGCGTGCGGAGGAACGTCGTCCCGCTGGAGAGCGTCGGCGGGATCGCGTCGAGCCCCTCGTTCAGCGAGGCGCCGCGCCCGGCGAAGCCGTTGGCCGCCTCCTTGATGACGCCGCGGTACGAGCGCCGGAGGTTCTGGTCGAACAGGCCGGTGACCTCGTCGAGGTCGACCGAGGCGCTCGTGTCCGCCTCCGGGATCGTGCCCCCGGCGGCGATCGTCTTCGTGCTCGTGCCCGGGTAGAGCTCGACGAACTTCGCGCCGATGATGCTCTTCGGGCGGATCCGCAGCTTCGTGTCGACGGGCAGCTCGGCGACGGTCTTGTCGAGCTTCAGCGACAGACGCGAGAAGTAGCGCTTGCCGTCCTTGGACTTCATCGCCTTGATCTCGGACACCTGGCCGACCCGCTTGCCGCCGATGCGGACGTCGACGCTGGTGGTCAGCTTCTTCGCGTCCTGCACCTCGGCGGAGATGTCGTACGTCGAGATGAAGGGCAGGCCCTTGTTCGCGTTGTACGAGAGGACCACGGCGACGAGCGCGATCAGCGCCGTGGCGGCGCCGATCAGGACCGGGCTGCCCGCGAGAGAGGAGCGGCGGCGGTTCATCGGTCCGTCTCCGGGACGCCGGGAACGAGCGCCGTGGACGGTGTGCCCGACGCCTTCTCGGCCGCGGCCTTGGACTTCTGGGCGCCCAGGAAGGACTTCAGCTGGGCGGTCCGGAGCTGGTTGGCGCCCGAGGCCTCCGACGTGAACTTCGCCTCGCAGCCGGGGACCGGCGTCTCGGCCGACAGGATGCAGGGCGTCAGGAGGACGTTGGCGGGCACGATGTGGGAGATCGAGTCCTTGCGGGCCGTGGCCATCGACACGTTGAAGATGAACTGGGCCAGGTTCTCCGGCACGCCGTTGTCGCTGAGGCTCTCGTTCAGCGTCGTCGCCAGCGGGGTGACGGGCGCGAGCGCGTTGACCGTGCCCTGCAGCTGCTGCAGCGGGGCCAGGGAGCGCCGGAGGATCGGGGTGCCGGTGCGCGAGGCGCTCGCCAGGCGGCGCAGCGCGGGCCGGGCGGCGTCCGACAGCGGGCCGAGGTCGCCGGCCAGGGTCGACAGCGCCGGGGAGCTCTGACGCAGCGCCACGAGCGTCGGGCGGGCGTCGTCGGAGAGGTCGCGGAGCGAGCGCAGCGCGGGCCGGACGGCCTCGAGCGTCGGCGGCAGGTCCTTGATCGCCCCGTCGAGTTGCACCCGGTAGTCCGCCGTCGGCTTGAGCGTCGCGGCGGCGCCGTCGAACGTGCCCGCGATGGCGCTCTTCTGCGCGTCGAGCTTCGTCAGGATCGTGTCGCTGGCGTCGACGATCCGGCCGAGGGCCTGCTTGTCGCGCTCGAGGATCGTCAGCGTCTTGCGGGTGTAGGCGAGGAACGGGTTGGACCGCCGGATCGCCGCGTCGAGGTCCTTGCCGCGCGTCGCGAAGCCCGCGCCGAACTCGTTGAGGAGCAGCTGCGTGCGGACGTTCGTGGGCTGGCCGAGCATGGCGACCACGAGGTCGAGGTCGACCGGGCTCTGGGTGTTCTTCAGCGGGACCGTCGTCGTGCCGCCGCCGGGCCCGGCCGTCAGCGCGGGCGACGACGGCGAGCCGGGGTCGCACTCGACGAACTTCTCGCCGATCAGCGACTGCGGCAGGATCGTGCAGGAGGCGTCCTGGCGGAACGGCAGGAACTCCCGGTCGACGTCCATCGAGATCCGCGCCTTGCGGTCCTTCGTCAGCGCGACCTTCGTGACCTTGCCGACCGTGGCGCCGGCGACGCGGACGTCCTGGCCGGCGCCGACGAACGACGCGTTGTCGAAGATCGCGTCGAGCTTCGTGCTGCCCGTCGCGCCCTCGCGCCCGGCGTCGCCGCCCCCGCCGCACCCGGCGAGCACGGGGACGAGGACGACCGCGGTGGCCCCCATCAGCAGGTGCCTGCGGACCGGCATCATCGCTTCGACCTCGTCACGGCGTTCTTGCCCCCGAGGGGGACCTGGGTCACGTCGCACTTGCCCGCGTGGCCGGCCGGGTTCGGGTTGGACCCGTCCGGGTTCGTCTGGGACCCACCGCCCGGGCAGCGCTCCGTCTGATGGGTCTGGGGCGTCGCGAGCCCGGTGCCCAGGAGCGGCGAGAGCACGTTCGTGAGGCCGCCGAGCAGCGGCTGGACCAGGTCGCCCAGCGCGGCACCGTTGACGACCGGGGCGATGCGGGCGTAGTGGCCGTTGGCGTCGTAGTAGCCGCCGGCCTTGCCGCCGAACCCGGTCAGCAGGCCGGACGCGAGGTCCGGGCTGTAGTTGCGGATCTCGGTGAGGATCGGCTTCGACGTCGTCAGGGCCTGGCTCAGCTCGGTGCTCAAGGGCACGATCTGCCCGGCGAGCTTCGGGGTCCGCGTGAGCGTGTCCGACAGCGACGGCAGCGTGGCGCGCACGTTCTTCAGCAGCGGGATGCCCTCGGCGGTCAGCGGGCTGGCGAGCCGCAGCGTGGTGGCGAGGCGGGGGGCGACCGGGCGGACCTCGCGCAGCAGCGGGCGGGCCTCGCGCAGCAGGACGCGGGTGTTGGCCAGCGTCGTGTTCGTGCGGCGCAGGAACGACGGGGCGCGGGTGATGAGGGACCGCAGGGCCTCGCGCTCGTCCGCGGTCGCCTTCAGCGTGACCGCGGTGGACTGCAGCCCGGCCTCGAGGTCGCCGGAGTTCTCGGCGAGCGTCGAGGAGACCGCGGCCGAGCCCGTGACGATGCGGCGCAGCGCCGGCTCGTCGGACGTCAGCTCGTCGATCGTCCGGCGCGTCTGGGTCAGGGCCGGCGAGAGGCGCTCGAGCAGCTGGTTCGTCTGCTTCTCGGCGCCGGTGAAGGCCGTCGCGCCGCCGCGGACGAGCGTCTGAAGGTACTGCCGGCCCTTCGCGTCGATCGCGTTGAGGACCTGGTCGATGTCCGTGGCCGAGCGGGTGTCCTCCGCCTCGATCGCGCCGCCGTCCTTGATCTCGGGCGCGTTGTCCGGGCCCGGCTCGAGGACCATGATGCGGTTGGCGATCGACGAGAGGGACGAGTTGCGCAGGATCACGCGGGTGCCCTGGTGCAGCGGCTTGTACTCGTCCTTCGTGATCTTCAGCTTCAGGATCGCCTCGCCGTCGTCGGCGAGCTCGACGTCCGCGACCGTGCCGACCGTGGCCCCGGCGACGCGGACCTGGTTGCCCTTCACGACCTGGCCGGCGTCCTGGAACTTCGCGTCGACGGTGTAGCTCGTCCCGCCGCCGAGCACCTTCACGACGACCACGACGGCGACGATCAGCGCGAGCGCGATGACGATGGTGCGGACGGGTGGCTTGGTCACGTGTCGTTCCGGGGATCCATGGGAGTGATGTTGCGCACGGATCGCTCCTCGGCGCGTCGAATATACGGATCCGTCGTGAGGACGCGCAACCGGGAACCGACCGGCGAGAGCCGTTTTGCGACCGCGAGTAGGCATTCGCGGCCCGTTCCGGACCGCCAGGTCCCGGAACGGCGGGGGCGGACCCGCCTCCCGAAGGGCTACGCTCCGCCCCATGCCCGTGCTGTCCGACACGACGATTCGCCAGCTGGTGACGGACGATCGCCTCCGCATCACCCCCTGGGACGACGACTCGGTCCAGCCCGCGTCGATCGACCTGAAGCTCGGCCGGTCGTTCCGGGTCTTCCATAACCATCGCGTAACGTCGATCGACCTCGCGGACCCGCCGGAGAACCTCACGGAGCAGGTCGTGTGCGAGGGCGACGAGCCGTTCGTCATCCATCCGGGCGAGTTCTGCCTCGGCCGCACGGAGGAGTGGGTCGAGCTCCCGGACGACATCGTCGCCCGGATCGAGGGCAAGAGCTCGCTCGGCCGGCTCGGCCTGATCGTGCACGCCACGGCCGGCTTCTGCGACCCGGGCTGGAAGGGCACGCTGACCCTCGAGCTGGCCAACCTGACCCGCGTGCCGATCCTGCTGCGCCCCGGCCTGCCGATCGCGCAGCTGTCGTTCATGACGCTCGACCAGCCGGCCGCGCGCCCGTATGGCCACCCGGACCTCGGCAGCCACTACCACGGCCAGGTCGAGGCCACGGCGTCGCGCTACGAAGGTGGCCCCGCCCGCCCCGAGCCGGCCCGACCCGGCGGCCCGGCCGAGCGCTGAGCGCGGCCTGCGAGCGACCGCCGGTGGGTGGTCGCGGGAGAGTGGTGGGCCGGGGCCGTCGCCGGAGGGTGGTCGCCCTTTCGTCGCTGGCGGCGAGGGAACCGCGACCACCCCGCGCGGTGACGCCCCGTCGGCGCCCGGCGTGGGCCCCGCGGCCTACTGCAGGTCGCGCTTGAGGACCTTGCCGGTGGGGTTGCGCGGGAGCTCGTCGAGGAAGACGACCTCTCGCGGCACCTTGTAGCGGGCGAGGTTGTCCCTCGCGTACGCCTTGACCTCGTCCTCGGAGAGCTCCTGACCCTCCTTCAGCACGACGAAGGCCTTCAGGCGCTGGCCGAACTCCTCGTCGTCGACGCCCAGGACCGCCGCCTCCGAGATCTTCTCGTGCCCCGCCAGCAGCTCCTCGAGCTCGCCGGGGAAGACGTTCTCGCCTCCCGAGACGATCATGTCGTCGTCGCGGCCGTCGATCGTCAGCAGGTCGTGGTCGTCGAAGTGCCCGACGTCGCCGGAGGACATCAGGCCGTCGATCAGGTCCTTCGTGCCGCCGCCGGTGTAGCCCTCGAACGGCATCGCGGTGCCGACGAAGATCCGGCCGGTGGTGCCCTTCGGGACGTCCTTGCCGTCCTGGTCGAGGATCCGGACGCGGGAGCCGGTCACGACGCTGCCGACGGAGTCCGGCGCGGTCCGCAGCTCCTGGGGGCTGGCGATCGTCGCGATCGCGACCTCGGTGGAGCCGTAGAGGTTGTAGACCACGTCCCCGATCGTGTCCATCGCCCGCGTGGCGAGCGTGCCGCCGAGCTGCGAGCCGCCGGCGAAGACGATCCGCAGCGACGAGAGGTCGGGCTTCTTCTCGCGTTGGTCGTAGGCGTCCAGGACGCGGCGCAGCATCACCGGGACGACGACCAGGGCGGACGCGCCGTGCCGCTCGACGTCGTCGAGGGTCTGCTCCGGGTCGAACTTGTGGTGCAGGATCAGCGTGCTGCCCAGGCCGATCGCGATCAGCGACTGCAGCAGCCCGATCGCGTGGAACATCGGGGTCGGCAGGACGGTCGTCTCGCCGCCCTTGAACGGCAGGCGCGAGAGCGGGCCGCCGAACGGGGCCAGCGACTTTGGCTGCTGGCGCGCGGCGCCCTTCGGCGTGCCGGTCGTCCCGCTGGTCAGGATGATCAGCGACGCGTGGCGAGCCGGGGCCGGCGGCGGCGCCTGGCCGCCCGTGACGGCCAGGTGCTGGAGCGTGTCGTCGGCGTCGTCGCCCTCGGTGGTCGTCCAGGCGCGGTAGCGGCCCGACGGCGCCGCGACGTTCGTCACGACGTCGGCGAACTCCTCGTCGTAGACGAGCACCTGGACGCCCTCGCGGTCCGAGACGGCCGCCAGCTGCGGGCCCGAGAACGACGTGTTCATGAAGATCGCCTTCGCGCCGAGCTTCACGCAGGCGAACAGCGCCTCGAGAAAGCCCGCGTGGTTGCGGACCATGATCCCGACGCCGTCGCCGGCCCGGACGCCGGCGGCGCTCCAGGCGTTGGCGATCGCGTTCGTGCGCGCCTCGAACGTGCCGTACGTCGTGCTGCCGCGGTCGTCGACGATCGCGACCGCGTCGGGGGTGCGGGAGACGGAGAGCGCCAGCACGGCGCCGAGCGGTCCGCGCTGGCGGTACGCCTTCAGGCCGTCCTTGAGGGTCGCCGGGCTCTTCAGCCGCAGGAGCCCCGCCCGCACGCAGGCGGCGACGAAGGTCCCCTCCTCGGCCGCCCTCCGCCCGATCTCGGTGGGGACGGCGAGGGCGGACCCGGCGGCGCGCGGCGACATGGGCCGGAGCGTACCCGGCGGGAGCCGTCGACGGGCGGCCGTGGGCGGGAACTTGACGCAGGCGTCACGACTCCCCGGGACCGCGGACGGCCCCGCGCGGCCGGGGCCGGCGACCTCGCGGCGGTGGGGCCGGCGCCGGCCGGAAGGTCAGTCCCGCGGGCGCCCGAGGCCGGGTCGGACGTGGTCCTCGGAGACCACGCTCTCGGCCGGCACCGTGCCGCCGCGCAGGGCGCGCAGGCGTCCCCCGGCGCGCCGGCGGAGCGGATCCGCCAGGGCCGCGGCGCGACCGCGGACCCGGGCCTCGAGGCCCCGCAGAGCGCGCTCCGGCGCCGACGCCGGGAAGCGCGCCGCGACCGCCTCGCGCAGCTCCGCGTGGAGCGTCTCGCCGATCAGCAGCCGCTCGCCCGCCTGCACCTCACCCTCCCAGAACAGGCCCTGCAGCTGCTCGTCGAGCGCGAGCTCGACCGCCATCGACGGCGTCACGCGGATCGTCGGGTCGGCGTGGACGCCGTGCTGCTTGTGGACGAACTCGATCGTGGCCGGGGCGCCCGCCGCAGCACCGGGCTCGATCACCGTCGCGCCCAGGGCGTCGCCCGGGCGTCCCGCCGCGGCGGTCGCACGGCAGAACCAGTGGTGGTGGCGGTTGCCGACGTAGTCCCCCTCCCCCGGCAGCCGCCAGGTCAGCTCGTTGAGGATCGACGGGACCTCGAGGTAGCCGGCCTTCGCGACGCGGCTCATCTCCTGGCAGACCCAGATCGGGTCCCGCACGTCCTCGAGCGTCGTGACGCAGAGGACGAAGTCGAACTCGTCGTCCGCGAAGGGCCACGGCTCGCGGGCGCAGAAGTCGGTCTGCGTCCAGGTGTCGGCGCCGAAGCGCTCCTGCGGGCCGCCGTAGGAGAAGCCCATCGCGCCGCGGCTCTCGAAGGGCATCGCGTCGATCACGTGCGTCGCGCGGTTGAACGGCGCCGCCCAGCCCCCGACGTCGAGGATCCGCGCGTCGTCCGGCAGCGCCAGGGTCCGGTCGGTCGCCTCGGGGAGCACCGGCGGACCGTATCGGGCCGCGCCCGGGCGGCGGTCGCCCGGCGGGACCCGGCGGCGCAGCGGCGCGTCTGCGGCCCGCGCGTCCCGGGTAGGGGTGGCCCCGGTCCGGCCCTCCGGCGGTCGCCCGCGTGAACTCCAGGCGGGCCGCTTGTATACCGGGGCGGGACCTTTCGGCGCCCGGTGCATAGACTGCGCAATGCAAGCGGACAGAGAACACGGAGAGTCCCTATGAGCGAGACCCAGGAGACCGGCGCCGACGCGGCGGTCGGCACGGCCCAGGAGACGCTGAGCGTCGTCGACAACCGGACCGGCAAGTCCTACGAGGTGCCGATCACGGACGGGACGGTCCGCGCGATGGACTTCCGCGCGATCAAGACCGACGAGGACGACTTCGGCCTCATGACCTACGACCCGGCGTTCACGAACACCGCGGCGTGTCGGTCGGCGATCACCTACATCGACGGCGACAAGGGGATCCTCGAGTACCGCGGCTACCCGATCGAGCAGCTCGCGGAGCAGGCGACGTTCCTCGAGGTCGCATACCTCCTGATCTACGGCGAGCTCCCGAACACGGAGCAGCTCGCCGAGTGGACGCACGCGATCACGATCCACACGTTCGTGCACGAGAACGTCAAGTCGCTCGTGGAGGGCTTCCGCTACGACGCCCACCCCATGGGCATGCTCCTCTCCTCGGTCGGCGCCCTGTCGACGTTCTACCCCGAGGCGAAGAACATCCACGACGAGCAGACGCAGTACGAGCAGATCGTGCGCCTGATCGCCAAGGTCCCGACGCTCGCCGCCTTCGCGTACCGCCACGCGAAGGGCATGCCGTACGTCTACCCGGACAACGACCTGAACTACGCCGAGAACTTCCTCGGCATGCTGTTCAAGGTCGCCGAGCTCAAGTACCAGGCCGATCCCCGGATCGCCAAGGCGCTCGACGTCCTCCTGATCCTGCACGCCGACCACGAGCAGAACTGCTCCACGTCGTCCGTCCGCGCGGTGGGCTCCTCGCAGGTCGACCCGTACTCCGCCGTCTCCGCCGGCATCGCCGCGCTCTACGGCCCGCTCCACGGCGGCGCCAACCAAAGCGTGCTGGAGATGCTCGCCCGCATCGCGAGCGTCGACAACGTCCCGGGCTTCATCGACCGGGTCAAGAACGGTGAAGAGAAGCTCATGGGCTTCGGTCACCGCGTCTACAAGAACTTCGACCCCCGCGCGAAGATCCTGAAGAAGGCCGTCGAGGACGTCTTCGAGGCCACCGGGACCGAGAACCCGCTGCTCGAGGTCGCCAAGGAGCTCGAGCGGATCGCGCTGGAGGACGACTACTTCGTCAGCCGCAAGCTCTACCCGAACGTCGACTTCTACTCGGGCCTGATCTACGAGGCCCTCGGCCTCCCGGTCGAGATGTTCACCGTCATGTTCGCCATCGGCCGCACCCCGGGCTGGGTCGCCCAGTGGCTGGAGATGGTGGGCGACAAGGAGCAGAAGATCGCCCGCCCGCGGCAGATCTACACCGGCGATCGCACGCGCGACTACGTGAAGATCGAGGACCGCTAGGGGGAACGGGCCCGGCCCCGAGCGTCTGCCGTCCGACCGCGTCGGACGACCGCGGGGCTCGGGGCACCCGTAGGCGCGTCCGGGGCAGCAGCCCCCGGCGCTCCAGCAGGACCGCGGGACCGCCACGGCGGTCCCGCGGTCGGTCCGGGGTCGGCCGGACGCGGCGCACAGACGCCAGGTTGTTCGTTTCTGGGAGGTATCGGCCGTCTGTGACCCATCGCGGGGCGTCGTGTGACGGGGGCCAACGACCGGAGGGATCGGCGCGAGGAACATGGAACGTATGTTCGTTCCCCTCCACGACGGTTCACGGGTGCTGGTCCGGCCGATCGCGGCCGAGGACGCCCCGCTGCTGCGCCGGTTCCACCAGCGGCTCTCGCCCGAGACGGTCCGCGACCGCTTCCTCAGCGCCAAGCCGCGCTTGAGCTCCAGCGACGTGCGGTACCTGACCGACGTCGACCAGCACGGCCACGTCGCGCTCGTCGCCGTGGATCCCGAGCGGCCCGAGCGGCTGCTGGCCGTCGCCCGCTGGGTCCGCGACCCCGCGCACCCCGAGGCCGCCGAGGCCGCATTCGTGGTCGCCGACCACCTGCAGGGCCTGGGCCTGGGCAGCGCCCTGGCGATCGCCCTCGCCGACCGCGCCGTCGAGGAGGGCGTGACCTCCCTGAGCGGCTCGATGCTCGCCGGCAACGTGGCGTCCGAGGGCCTCTTCCGCCGGATGGGCGGCGAGGTCGAGGTGCTCCGCGACGGCGTCACCAATGAGGTCCTCACCTCCTTGCCCGCCCACACCGGGCGGCTGGCGCTCCTGGCGCACAACCGCCGGATGCGGCCGGGCCGCCGGACGCCCGTCGCGCCGGTGGTGCCCGTGCGGCTCGTCGCCTGACGCGGTCACCGGGCGGGGCCCTCGCCCGGCGGCGCCGCGGCGTCCGACCGGAGCCGGTCCGGCCGAACGGGCCGAACGGGCCGACCGGAGCCGAACGGGCCGAACGGAGCCGAACGGGCCGACCGGAGCCCGGGGCTGCGGCGACCGCGGCGCTCAGCCGATCGTGATCGGTCCGGCGATCGTCGCCGGCAGGCCGACCTGCGTGTTGGTCACCGTCTCGAGGCGGTGCGCGCTCCGCGTCCCCGCGCTCGTGCCACAGGCGGGGTTGTCGATGATGGTGGAGACGAACGGCGCGCCCGTCGAGACGCCGTCGACGACGTCGGCGGGACGGGCGTACGAGCCCAGGGAGCCGGAGTACACCAGCAGCTTGCCGCTGATGATCGCCTGCCCCGAGGCGTTGAGGTACGCGGTGCCCGGGGACGCGCACGTGCCCCCGTAGTAGATCTGCGCGGGCGTCGGCTTGCCCGTCCACGCGATCGTGACCTGGTAGCCGGCCGACGTCAGGACCGTGACGTTCGTCGAGCTCGAGGAGATCACGCGACCCAGCGAGGCGCCGTTCTGGTCCGTCGCGGAGACGCCGCCCGTCCCCGCGGCGCCGTCCTTGCCGGCGGCCCCGTCGTTGCCGGCCGCGCCGGTGTCGCCCTTCGCGCCGTCCTTGCCCGGCGCGCCCGTGTCGCCCTTCGCGCCGTCCTTGCCCGGCGCGCCCGTGTCGCCCTTCGCGCCGTCCTTGCCCGCCGCGCCCGTGTCGCCCTTCAGGCCGTCCTTGCCCGCCGCGCCCGTGTCGCCCTTCGCGCCGTCCTTGCCCGGCGCGCCCGTGTCGCCCTTCGCGCCGTCCTCGCCGGCGGTGCCGGTGTCGCCCTTGCCGCCCGCCGCGCCGGTCTCGCCCTGGAGGCCCGTCTCGCCCTGCAGGCCGGTGGCCCCGGGGTCGCCCTTAGCGCCGTCCTTGCCGACGGCGCCCGGGAGGCCGGTCGCGCCGGTTTCGCCCTTCGCACCGTCCTTGCCGGTCGCGCCGATCTCGCCCTGCAGCCCGGTCTCGCCCGTCGCGCCGTCCTGACCTGCGATGCCGGCCAGGCCGCGCTCGCCGGTGGCGCCGATCGCGCCGAGCAGGCCGGCGGGACCGATCGCACCCTTGGCGCCCGCGGCGCCGTTCTTGCCGTCGGCCCCGGCCCGGCCCGCGCGACCCGCCGCGCCCGCCAGCCCGCGCGGGCCGCGCGCGTCGAAGGAGATCTTGCGCTCCCCGGGATCACACCGGCCCTCCTTGCTCGTGAGGTTCAACGTGCCGTACTTGGCGGTCACGCACGCGTAGTACGTGCGGGACGACGAGCCGCCGGCGGCCAGCGCCACCGTGCCGCCGCCCCCGAGGGCGAAGAAGAGCGCGACGAGGGCGATCCAGTGGCGGCGCGCGGTGCGGGCCATCCGCCCGGCGAGGCCGTCGAGGCGTGGGAAACGTGAACTGTGCATCTTCACAACGTCGGCCGGGACCGCCGAGCCCTGCGCTGATGATGGAGAGATCGTCCATATGTGGAGACGTGGCGCGCTCGCGGTACGTGCAGGACGTACGGCGTTCGGGCCGGCCGACACTGACGGGCGTGTCGGGAGTCGCGACGGCGACCGCGGCCTCCGGTCCCGGTCGGTGAGGGGCCGAGCCGCCGGCCGCCGATCCCGGTCGATGAGGGGCAGAGCCGCCGGCCGCTGGGGAGACGTCACCCGGGAGGCGGAGACGGGGGGGTGTGCGGGCATCCGGGGGACGGACGGGGGACGGGCACCGCCGGGGCGGAGCCGACCCCGGGGAGCGTCACGCCGGCAGCAGCAGGCGCAGATCCGTGCCGTTCTCGCGCAGCCACGCGGACGGCTCGCGCCAGTCCGGCACGTGCTCCTGCAGCAGCGCCCAGAACGTCGGCCGGTGGTGCGCGTGGACGAGGTGGCAGGCCTCGTGCCAGACCACGTAGTCCAGGCACGCCTCCGGGGCCATCAGCAGGCGCCACGAGAGGCTGATGGTGCCCGTCGACGAGCAGCTGCCCCAGCGCGAGCGCGTGTCGGTGATGCGCAGGCGCTCGTAGCGCGCGCCGAGGGCGGCGGCCGCGGCGTCCAGCCGGGCGGCGCCCTCGTCCCGGGCGCGGGCCCGGTACCAGGCCACCAGCGCCGGGCCGCGGAGCTGCTCGTCCCCGGGGACCAGCAGGCGGTCGCCGGTGCGGTGGACACGGCTCCGCCCGTCCTGCGGCTCCAGGGTCAGCGGCAGGCCCAGGAAGGGCAGGCCGTCGGCCGCCTCGGCCGCCGCGCGGCGGCGGCGGCCCTCCAGCGCGATCAGGCGAGGGGCGATCCAGCCGTCGAGCTCGCGGATCGCCGCCTCTGCGTCCCGGATCGTCCCGCGGGCGGGGATCGTGACGACGAGCCCCCGGTCCGGGTCCACGCGCACGGTGATCCGCCGCGCCCGGCGGGAACGGCGCAGCTCGTACTCCGGCGCGGCGGGCGCAGCCGGACGTACCGGCGCCGGCGGCGCGGCGGGCGGCGGGGGCCCCATGGACGGCGCGGCGGGCGCGGGCGGCACGGCAGGGGCGGCCGGCGCCGGCGGCGCACCGGGCACGGCGAGCTCGAAGCCCGGGAGCGGCAGCGGCTCGGCGCCCCCGGGCGGCGGGGTGCGGCGGCTCAGTTCGCGGCCTTCGGGGCGTCCGGGTCCGGGACGGGGGCGTCGCCCGGGGCCGCGGCGGCGGGCGTCGTGGGCTTCGAGCCGGTGCTCGTCTCCGTCGCCGGCTTGTCGGAGACCTTGTCGACGGCGCCCTTGAGCTTCTCGGCCTTCGCCGTGAGCTTGTCGCCGTACTTCCCCTTGGTCGCCTTGTCGGCGGCCTTCACGCTCTTGTCGATCGCCTGATCGATCTTGTCGTTGTGCTGGCCGGCCAGGTTCTTCGCCTTGCCGGCGAGCTTGCTCAGGTTGCGGAAGTTGACCATGTGGGGGGCTCCGGGGTCGGGGGTGGAGCCGGCACGGCGCGAGCCGCGTCCGGGCTCCGGACCGCACGAACGGTAGCGCGCCATCCTCACGGCTCCCTGAGGGATCCGGTGAAGCGGGCGTGCGGTTCGGCACGCAGGCGGCCGCCTGGATTCTCGAGCATCTTCCCCGACGAGCGCCCCCCGCGGTCGTCAGTGGACACCTCGCGGCGGGAGATCGACCGCTCCTCGGGCTGGCCCCGGAACCCGGACGACGGGCGCGGTCGATCGTGGACACCCCCTTGGCCGAAGATCGACCGACCCCCATGCCAACCGGGCGCCGAGACCGAAGGCGCGGTCGATCGTGGACACCCCCTTGGCCGAAGATCGACCGACCGCCTGCCTCGCGAGGGCGCGGTTGCAGGGTCGGGTCCGGCACGAGCACCACGGCGCGACCTGTCGGTGGTCAACGTGGGGCACTCCCTCGGCGGCGGGTGCATCGGGGCTGCCACCGGTCCGGCGGGCCTGGCCAGCCCCTCCCTGCGGCGATGGCGTGCAGTGCCGAGCGCAGGTCGTCCGGCTCGTGATCGAGGCGGTCCTTCGTCACGCGGACCGTGACCCAGCCGAGCGAGAGGACGGCGGCGTCGCGCCGAGCGTCCGCCGTCCTTCCCTGGCTCGATCCGTGGGCACCCGCGCCGTCGGCCTCGACCGCGATCCCCAGGTCGGGCCGGGCGAAGTCCAAGCGGTAGTCGCGGCCCCGGGCGACCAGGGGATGTTGGGACTCCCAGGGGCCGAGTGCGGTCTCGTGCTCCAGGAAGACCGCGAGGTCTCCCGCGAGCGGGCTGTCCCCCGCCAACCGCACCGCGAGGTCGCCGTCGCACGCCGTCAAGGCGCGTACTCCCGGGTGCCACGGGACCCGGGCACACGCCGCGGCGAGGTCCGCCGCCGAGAGCAGGCCGAGGACCTGGGCCTCGCGGACCGCCCGGCGCAGCCTGCCCGGGGGTGCCCCGGGCGCGACGTCGATCAGGCCGCGCGCCACGGACGTCGAGGGCACCCCGCCGACCACGACGACATCGGCGGGGTCCAGGGCCTGGCAGCGGTGTCCGCGAATGCCCACCGCGCGAGGGCGGGCGTCGCGACCGACGACCGTGACGTCGACGCGGTCGGCCCGACCCGCGACGACCCGCTGGAGCCGCAGCGACGACCAGTGGCTGACGACGACCAACTGGTCGAATCGCGTGGCCCGGCGGGCGGCGCCCGCGATCCCGTGCGCCGGTGGAGCGCCCGCGAGGTGCCGGTCGGCCCCCGCGCTGAGCCTGAATCCACCGGTGTGCCGGTAATCGGCGGCCCCGATCATGAGATCGCGGCGTTTGAGTGATCGAGGGCCGCGAAGCGGCCCTCGATC
>NZ_JBFAPC010000112.1:0-18684 GCF_040675535.1 Patulibacter sp. NPDC049589
CGGCGGCCCGCGTGCGGGCGGCCTGCCCGGCGGAGGCGGCGGACGCGCCGGCGGCTTCGGCGGCGGCATGACCGCGGCGCAGCGCAAGAAGCTCCAGGCGGCACTGAAGTCGTGCGGGGTGACGACGCCGCAGGGCGGCGGCAACCGCGCCGGCGGGGGCGGGCGGCCGGACGTGAACAACGCGACCTACCGCAAGTCGATCGAGGCGTACGCGGCGTGCGTCCGCAAGAACGGCTTCGACCTGCCGAAGCCCGACTTCTCCGGCAACGGGCCGATCTTCGACCCGAAGACGGTCGACCAGACCGACCCGAAGTTCCAGAAGGCCAGCGCCGCCTGCCAGTCGACGCTGCAGCAGGGCCGTCCGTCGGGCGGGCCCGGTGGCGGATCCGGCACCACGACCGGGTCGGGCGCGCAGAGCTGACCGCGGACGGCGGCCGGTGACGCGTCTCGCGACGCGGCCGGTCGCACGCTCCGCGGGAGCGGCCCCGACCGCGGACGCGGATCGGGGCCTGGGGCGAGCGCATACGATGGCGCGAGGCGCCGCGGCCCGGCCGCGGCGCGCCCGAACCCCGAGACGAGAGGCACCCATGGCCGTCGTGAAGATCAACGCGATCGAGGTCGACCCCGAGCGCGGACCCGAGCTGGAGCAGCGCTTCGCCCAGCGGGCGTCGGAGGTCGAGACGATGCCCGGGTTCCTCAGCTTCGAGCTGCTGCGCCCGACCGCCGGCGAGACGCGCTACTTCGTCTACACCCGTTGGGAGTCCGAGGAGGACTTCCAGGCGTGGGTCAAGAGCGCGGCGTTCACCCGCGGCCACGCGCAGGCGTCGTCCGACCGCGGTGCCGAGAAGCCCGTCGCCCACGGCTCGAGCGTCCTGGGCTTCGACGTCGTCCTCTCGGTCGAGAAGGCGCGCTCCGAGGCCTGAGCCTCGCCCCGCCGCCCCCGGCGGCGGGACCTCACCCTCGACCTGAGACCGGTCGAGGGTTCCCGCGGGGTCCTATTCGTCGCCGAGCGTCGGGTAGGCGCCGCGGCTGAAGACCATCGGGTGGGCGCTCTGGATGACGTCCAGGTCGAGCACCTTGCCGACGACGAGGAAGTGGTCGCCGAGCTCGATCTCCTGGTCCAGCTCGCAGTCGATCCAGGCGACGACCCCGTCGAGGATCGGCGCGCCGGAGTGCGGGGCGGCCTTGAAGTCGACGCCGGCGAACTTGTCGCCGCCGCTCTTGGCGAACTGGCCGGCGAGCGCGCCCTGGCCCTGGGCGAGGACGTTGACGCAGAAGCGGCCGGCCTCGCGGATCGGCGGCCAGCTGGTCGACTTGTGCGTCGGGTAGAAGCCCACGAGCTGCGGGGTCAGCGAGATCGACGTGAACGACCCGATCGCCATGCCGGACTTCGTGCCGCCCTCGCCGACGCCGGTGATGATCACGACGCTGGTGGGGACGTGCGACAGGACGTGCCGGAACTTGTCCGGATCGCCGTGGGGCGTGACGTCGGATGCGGGGCTGGAGGACATGGGCGGGTCTCTGGTCGACGGCGGTCGTAGCGCCGTGCGGTGCACGGCGAATCACCTGCATCCTATGACCTCGCCGTCTTGCGCCTGCACCCCCGGAAGGGGGTCCTGGGTCGTACGTACGGGTCGGCCCGGCCGTACCGGCGGGTAGGTCTCCGGGACGCGCGGGGCGTCGGGCCGGGCGACGCGATCCCGCCCGGTCACGGCGGTCGCGTCGGAATCGGCGCCCAGCAGGGAACACCCGTAGCCGCGGGTGACGTCTCGACGCATGGCCGATGCGCATGGACGGGCGTACTTCGGAGGCGTAGCTTGCACCGATTTCCCACGCAGGACCTGGAGAGAGAGCGTGCTTGTGACTACCCCTCACGACGTCAACACCGGAAGCCCACGAAGGAGGCGTCGCCGGGCGGTCGCGCTGGTCGCGGCCCTCGGCGTCGCGGTGCCCCTGGCGGGCGCCACCGCCGCACAGGCGTACGACATCGACAGCTTCTCGGCGAACATCGTCGGAGCGGACGGGACGACGTTCGAGTCCCAGGCGGGTGGCCACCCGTACCAGGGCATCATCACGTTCGACACGAAGAAGACGGCCGCCGCGCCGATCCTCGGCGGCAACAACGAGGGCCAGACCGAGACGATCCGGGTCGACACGCCGCCCGGCCTCGTCCCGAACCCCGAGGCCGTCCCGAAGTGCGTGCAGGCGGACCTCGAGGCCAATACCTGTTCGCCGAACACCCAGATCGGGACGACCGAGCTGCGGCTCAGCAAGATCCTCAGCGACGGCGGCACGGCGGGTGGTGCGACCAACCCGTTCGGCCTCCCCGCAGGCTCGCGCGGCGACCTCGTCCTGAAGGTCGCGCTCTACAACATGGTCCCGTACGACGGGCAGCTGGCGCGCTTCTCGTTCAACCCGACGCAGCCCGGCGGCGCGGCCACCGGCCACATCGTCGACATCGTCGGCGGCATGCGGCCCGACGACAACGGCCTGTTCTTCACGATCAACGAGGTCGCGCGCCCGACGCCGTCCGACCCGGTAGCTCCGACCCTCACGGGCTCGACGCTGACGTTCTGGGGCACCCCGGGCGACGCGACCCACACGGCCGCGCGCGGCGCCTCGAGCCTGGCGCTCGCGAGCTTCGGCGGCGGCGTGGCGCCGAGCCCGGCCGGGCCCGGCAACGCCTACCCGCTCGCCGGCCACGCGGGCGGCCAGGCCTCGACCACCGGTGACGCGGCATTCCTCTCCAGCCCGACGGCCTGCACCGGCGTGCAGAACGCCAAGCTGACCCTGAACTCGTACCAGGGCGACGTCCGCACCAAGGACTTCGCGGTCGGCACGTCGACCGACGGCCTGCAGGGCTGCGCCGCGGTGCCGTTCTCCTCGACGACGTCCTTCGGCGTCAGCTCGATGCAACGCGACGCCCCGACCCCGCTGGCGGTCCAGCTCGACGTCCCGCAGACGACGAGCAACGCCACGCTCGCGACGGCACACGTCAAGAAGGTCGCGGTCACCCTGCCGCCCGGCATGACGATCAGCCCGTCGGCCGCCAACGGCCTGCAGGCCTGCACGGACGACCAGTTCAACAAGGGCAACGACAACCCGATCTCCTGCCCGGCGTCCTCGCGCGTCGGTGCGGTCAAGATCACGACCCCGGTCCTCGACTCGCCGCTGCAGGGCTCGGTCTACGTCGGCCAGCCGCTGCCGGGCAACCGCTACCGGCTGTTCGTCAACGCGGACGGCCACGGCATCAGCGTCCGCCTGAAGGGCACCGTCACGCCCGACCCGGTCACGGGCCAGGTCTCGGCGGTCTTCGACGACAACCCGCAGCTGCCGTTCTCGCAGTTCCGCCTCGACTTCGACGGCGGCTCCAAGGCGATCATCGCCAGCCCGCAGGCCTGCGGCACGGCGACGGGCTCCGGCACGCTGTCGCCGTGGTCCGGCGGCGCAGCGTCGAGCACGAGCTCGAGCGTCGACGTGGTCAACTGCGCCGGCAACCCGTTCGGCCCGACGTTCGGTGCCGCGCTGAGCTCCGGCGTGTCCGGCAAGTACGCGCCGCTCTCGGTGGCGTTCGACCGCCCCGACGGCGACCAGTTCCTGAGCGGCCTGAAGGCGACCCTGCCGGCCGGCATGACGGCGAAGATCAAGGGCGTCACGCAGTGCTCCGAGGCCCAGGTGGCCGCCGAGGCCTGCCCCGAGTCGTCGCGCGTCGCGACGGTCAACGTCACGGCCGGCCCGGGTGCCGCGCCGTACGCGCTGTCCGGCCCGGCGTACCTGACGGGCAGCTACAAGGGCGGCGCCTTCGGCACCGTCGCGATCATCCACGTCGTCGCCGGTCCGTACGACCTCGGCAACGTCGTCGTCCGGCAGGCGCTGCGGATCGATCCGGAGACCGCGGCCGTGACGGTGGACAGCGATCCGCTGCCGCAGATCAAGGAGGGGATCGTCCTGCGACTGCGGGACCTGACCCTGAACGTCGACCGCCCGAACTTCGTGCGCAACCCGACGTCCTGCGGCACGAAGTCGATCGCCTCGACGATCACCGGGATCGCCGGCGCGACGGCCGACCGCAGCGCGGGCGTGACGTTCGCCGGCTGCGAGACGCTGCCCTTCCGGCCGAAGATCGCCCTGAAGTTCGGCAACAAGACGCAGATGAAGAAGGGTGGTCACCCGCGCGTGACGGCCACCGTCACGCAGTTCGAGAGCGAGGCCGGGATCAAGGCGACCGAGGTCGCGCTCCCGAAGCAGGTCGCGTTGCAGGCCTCCAACGCGCAGTCCCTGTGCGAGAAGGCCGACGCGGCGAAGGACGCCTGCCCGAAGGCGTCGATCGTGGGCTCCGCGACCGCCGAGACGACGATCCTGAACCGGCGCCTGTTCGGCCCGGTCTACTTCGTCAAGGGCACCAGGACGACGGCAGCAGGCAAGGAGGTCCCGACCCTGCCGACCCTCTACGTCCCGCTGAACGGCGAGGCGCGCGTGAACCTGCGCGCCGTGACCTCGGTCAGCCACGACCGCCTGGTGACGACGTTCCCGGCGATCCCCGACCAGCCGATCACGACGTTCACGCTGAACATCGACGGCGGCAAGCACGGGATCATCGCGGCGACGCGGAGCCTGTGCACCGCCAAGGCGAAGGCCAGCACGCGCTTCACCAGCTGGAACGGCAAGAAGGCCCCGACCCGCAGGACGAAGATCGGGACCGCCTGCAGCACGAAGAAGAAGTAGCCGGGGACGGGCCCGGAGCTCCGCCGCGGGCGCTTCGGGAATCGATCACGAAACGGCGATTCCCGGAGCGCGTTCGGAGGGACACGGGCCTGCCGCCGGGGACGCTTCGGGAATCGATCACGAAGCGGTGATTCCCCGAGCGCGTCGCGGGGAGGGGCAGCATCCGACCGGGTAGCGTCGGTCCACCGTGCCGCTCGTCCTGCCCGCCACCCTGGACCGCCTGCACGAGCGGCTGTTCGTCGCCGGGTACGCGTCGGTGCAGGCGCGCTCCGAGGCCGCGGGGATGCGCGACGTCCGGCGGGCCGTGGTGGCCCCGGCCCGCGGCCGGGTGCTCGAGATCGGCGCCGGGACGGGGCTGAACCTCGCGCACTACGGGCCCGGGGTCACGTCGCTGGTGCTCGTCGAGCCGGCTCCCGCGATGCGCGACGTGCTGGCGGATGCGGTCGCTCGGGGGCCCGGCCGGGAGGGGTGGTCGGTCCCGGGCGTCGCCGCGCAGGCGTCGGTCGTCGACGGGCACGGTGAGCGGCTCCCAGCGGCCGACGGCAGCGTCGACGTCGTGGTGGGGACCTTCGTGCTCTGCAGCGTCGAGGACCCGGAGGCCGTGCTCCGGGAGATCGCGCGGGTGCTGCACCCGGGCGGGCGGTACCTCGGGATCGAGCACGTCCGGGGCTCGACGCCGGGGCTCGCACGGGCGCAGGGGGCGGTCGCGCCCGCGTGGCGGTTCCTGGCCCGGGGCTGTCGCTGCGACCAGGACGCCGCGGCCCTCATCGCGCGCTCGTCGCTGCTGCTGGAGGAGAGCGAGACGTTCCGCGGACCCCGCCAGCCGTGGCCGGTCCGCCCGGGGCTGCGGTTCGCGGCCCGGCGGCCCTGAGAGTGCCCGCCTACGATGGAGCGATGGCCGCGCCGCACCACCGTTCGCTCCCCGGGACGTCGGCGGCCGGGGGCCACGATCCAGGGTCCCGTGGCGCCGAGCGTCGCGGCGTCGGAGCCCGTGGCGCCGGGCATCGCGGCGTCGGGTCGCGGGCGTGACCCTCCGCGAGCTCCACGAGCGGATCGCCGCGTCGGATCCCATCCACTGGCGCGTGCTGCCGCTCGGGCCGGGGTGGCCGGGCGGGGTCGTGGGCGCGGATCCCGAGCCCGTCGGGGCGGACGAGCCCGTCGGCGCCGACGAAGGGGAGGGCCGGACGGGGCACACCCACCGGGCCGTGCTGCGGTCCGACGTCGACCTCGTCCTGACGTGGGGGCTGCGCGAGTCGTCGCGAGACTACTTCGAGCCGTGGCTCGGCAACCTCGGGCGGATGACGGAGGTGCGGGCCGACCGCGTCCTGCTCGACGTGCTCTGGGGCGGGTCGCTGGTCGACCGGCTGCTCGGCCTGTCCTTCGGGGAGTTCCTGCTGCCGTTCCCGCGGTCGCGGCAGCCGCGCGTCAAGGGGCTGCCCGACCGGTACTTCGCCCGCGACGAGGCCGAGCCGTGGCGGCTGGTGCACGAGCTCTCGTTCCCCGACGGCGTCGCATTCGACCGCGTCGTCCATCGGTCGGGCCTGCGGATCGAGTGACGAGTCGGGGGCCGGTCGCCGACACGACGGGGCCGTCCGGCCGATCAGGGGGCCTGGCGTGCGCGGCGGGTCCGGCCCTGATTCGCGACGCGCTCGACCGACGCTCGCCACGGTCCCGGGTCGCGGAAGGTCGCGACCGCGGCGGTTGCGGTGGGCCGTCCGGCGGACGATCATGCCGCCATGTCCCCGCAGTCCGCAGTGCGTCCCGTGGTGGTCCCGTCGTCCTCGGCATCGTCCCCCTCCGATCACGACCAGGCGTTGCAGCTGCTCGTCCGGCGCATGGCGGAGGCCAGCGCCCAGGTCGGGGTGATCATCGGCCAGCTCGACGAGATCGTCGCCCTGATCCAGGGACGTCCGGTGCCGGCGCCAGCCGCTTCGACCGCGCCGGGGCTCCGCCGGACGGTGCCGCCGCAGCGTCGCGGCGGACACTCCGCCTGACGTCGCGCGGCGGTCACCCGCGGACGGCGCCGCAGTCGCCCTCGAACGCCGCGGCCCTCAGGACACCGCACCTCGCCGCGGATGATGCGGCGCCCGGCCGCCGGTGCATCGCGCCACCGGTTCGTGGCCGTCCTGCCCCCGGGGCACCTTGCCACCGATCGGTGGCCGTCCTGCGGTCGGCGCGCCGTGCCGCCGATGGGTGGGCCCGCGGGCTTCGGGGCCGCACTTCGGCCCGGAACGACGAAGGCCCCGCGGTGGCGGGGCCCTCGTGCGATGGGCATACACAGACTCGAACTGTGGACCTCTCGCGTGTGAAGCGAGCGCTCTAACCAACTGAGCTATACGCCCTCGGTCGCGACACGATATCGCGCCGTCCGCCGGGCTGCCGCGTCGCCGGGGCCGCGAGGCAGCGCGAGTCGTCGTGGGTCCGCCCGGGGTGGGCCGCGGATCCACGGGCGAGCGCCGGCGCGACACGCCCGACGGGTCGATCGGCGGGGTGGCCGGACCCCGACCCTCCGGCGCGCCACGGTTCGTGGGATCCTTTGCGGATGGAAGAAAGCGAGAAGGCCACGATCAGCGACAGCGAGGCCACGGATCTCGAGCGCACGTCGAACCCCGAGTCCGCTCAGCCGAGCGACGAGGCGGAGGACCGCAACAAGTCGCCCCTGGGTGGCGCGTCGTACGACGACGACGTCCTCGCGGTCGATCCGGAGAACGCCCTGTCGGCGAACGCGTTCATGATCCAGATCACGATCTCGATGTTCGTCGTCGTGATCCTCCTGGTGCTCGCGTCGTCCACGGGGTCGACCATCCTGCTGCTGCTGGCGCTCCTGTCGATCCTTCCCGGCCTCGGCCTGATGCTGAAGGCCGTCTTCACGATGATGTCGACCGACTGACGCTCCGATCCGCCGCCGCGGCGGGCGGCGGATCCGGGCGGATCCCGGCGGGTCCCCGCACGTCCGCGTGCCGGGCCCGCCGATCCCCGGGCGAGGCGGCCGTCGGTCGGCCCGGCGCTCGGGTACGATCGCCCGACGTGTGCGACGGGATGAGCCCGTCGTCGACGGCATCGATGGGGAAGTCCCCGTGCGACGCCGGCCCGTGAACCAGGTCAGGTCCGGAAGGAAGCAGCCTTAAGCGGTAGTCGGTGGGCGCGCGGGTGCCTTGCCCGGAGTCGTCGGCGGCGGGCTGATTCCGTCCTCGCGCCGGATCCCCGGCGTGACGAGCACCACGTCCCGGGAACGCCACCTCGCGTCCCGTGCGGTCCGGCCCTCGCGGCGATCCGCTCCCGCGCAGCTGCGGACGGTCGAGGACGAACCGTCCCCGGGCGGGGAGACGACGCAGCCCCGGCGCCCCCGCGTGCCGACGGGCCGCCCTGGGCATAGGGTCGGGCGATGTCCGTCCCGGCGCCCGCGATCACGCTCCACGTCCTGCCGCCCTCGCCGCCGTGCCACACGGTCGAGGCCGCGCTGCAGCTCAAGGGGCTCGCCTACGAGAAGGTCGCGCTGCCGGCCGGAGGGCACCAGGAGGCGATGGCCGAGATCTACGGTCCCGCCCGCGTCACGGTCCCCGGCATCGTGGTCGACGGGACCCCGGTCCACGGGTCCGTCAACATCCTCGAGCGCCTGGAGCAGCTGCAGCCCGAGCCTGCGCTCTACCCGCCCGCGATCGCCGACGCCGTCCACGAGGCCGAGCGCTGGGGCGACGGCCGCCTGCAGGACCTCGCCCGGTACCTGCCGTGGGGCGCCCTGTACTTCCGGCCCGAGTCGCTCGGGACGTTCGGGGGCGCCGGCGCGCTGGACGCCGCCGGCACCGACGACGCGATCAAGGTGATCCGCGGGACCTGGCGGTACCACGACCTCACCGCGCAGAGGCTCTACGACGGCCTGGAGGACCTTCCCGCCCTGCTGGACCGCGTCGACGCGCTGGCGGCCGACGGGACGATCGGCACCGAGCACGTCACCGCGGCGGACCTGCAGCTCGGCGCGTCGCTGCGGGTGCTCCTCACCGTCGGCGACCTGCACCCGCTGATGGCGGGCCGTCCGGGCGAGGAGATCGCCCGCCGGCTGTTCCCCGAGTACCCGGGCCTCGTCCCCGCCGGCGCCCTGCCGGCGGGCTGGGTGCCCGAGCGCGCGTAGGGCTCAGCCCTCGACGCGCCGCCGCAGCGCGGTCAGGAACTGCGCCGCGTAGAGGCCGTCGAGCGCCCGGTGGTCCCAGCCCATGCAGAGGTGGACCATCGGGCGGATGCCGATGCTCTCGTTGCCGTCGGCATCGGCGACGACGACGGGCCGCCGGACGATCGCCTCGAGGTCGAGGATCGCGACCTGCGGCAGGTTGATGACCGGGGTGGCCATCAGGGCGCCCGCCGCACCGGGGTTGGTGATCGTGAAGGTGCCGCCGCGGACCTCGTCCGGGCTCAGGCGGCCGGCGCGGGCGCGGGCCGCGAGGTCCTTGATGCGGCGGGCGAGGCCCTGGACGCTGAGGTCCTGCGCGTCGTGGATCACCGGCGCGATCAGGCCGTCCTCGCCGAGCGAGACCGCAATGCCGAGGTGCACGCGCTCGCCGTAGCGCGTCACCGTCTCGCCGTCGAACGTGGCGTTCAGCGCCGGGAAGGCCTGCAGCGTCTCGATCGCGGCGCGCGCCAGGAGCGGTAGCGCGGTCAGCCCGACCACGCGGCGCTCGCGCTCGACCCGGCTCATGTCGCACTCGACGATCGTCGTGCAGTGCGCCGCCGCGTCGAGGGACCGCCGGACCGCGTCGCCGATCGAGCGCCGCATGCGGCTGGCGGGGACCGGGGTCCCGCCGAGGTCGGCCGGAACGACGGGCGGGGCGGAGCTGCCTTGCGTCGCACCGGCGACCGGGATCGACGGGTCGTGGCGGTAGGGCGAGTCCGAGTGCATCGGCGCCTCGGCGGGCGCATCGCCCGCGGCGGGCGGCGGCGTCGTCGCCCCGGCCTCGGCGGCCGCGAGGACGTCGCGCTTCGTGACGCGGCCGTTGCGGCCGGAGCCGTTCAGCGCGCGGACGTCGACGCCGTGCTCGTCGGCGAGGCGGGCGGCCACCGGGGACGACCGCCGCAGGGCGTCACGGCGGTCGCTGCGTGGGTCGGCAGGGACGCCCACCGTCGCGCCCCCGCGGACGGTGGGATCACGAAGGGTGGGCGCGCCGGCACCGTCGGACCCGACGGCGCCTTCGGCCGCCGCCGCTGACGTGCCGGCCGCTGACGTCGCGGCCGCCGTCCCGCCCCCGGCGGTCGCGTCGCTCGTCGTCGTCCCGGCGGGCGTCGCGCCGTTCGGCCTCGTTCCGCCGTCCGGCGTCGCGCCGCCGACGGGCCCCGTCGTCCGCAGCCGCGCGATCACGGTGCCGACGTCGACGGTCTCGCCCTCCTCGACGACGAGTTCCTCGATCACGCCGTCCTCGAAGGCCGGGCACTCGACGTCGACCTTGTCGGTGGAGACCTCGCAGAGCACCTGGTCGCGGACGACGACGTCGCCGACGGCGACCTTCCAGGCGACGATCGTGCCCTCGGCGACCGAGGTGCCCATGCGGGGCATCAGGACCTCGCCGCCGGGCGCGGTGCCCTCGGCGTCGACGATGGCGCCGGCCCGGTCGGTGCCGGCGAGGCTCGCGCCGGACGGGGCCGGGTGGCCGGTCACGCCGGGCGCGTCCGCCGCATCCGGGGCGGCGAGCGGCTCAGTACGCGAGGAGCTCACGCGCGGCCTCCGTGATCCGGTCGGCGGTGGGGAGGACGGCCTCCTCGAGGCCGGGGCTGAAGGGGATCGGGATGTCCGGCGCGGCCAGGCGGCGGACGGGGCCGTCGAGGTCGGAGAACGCGCGGTCGGCCACGAGCGCGGCGACCTGGGCGCCGGCGGCGCACGTCTCGTTGGCCTCGTCGACGATGAGGATCTTGTTCGTCCGGCGGACGCTCGCGAGGATCGCCTCCTCGTCGAGCGGGACGAGGGAGCGCAGGTCGAGGACCTCGACGCGGCCGGGCTCGAAGCGCTCGGCGGCCTCGACGGCGAGGTGCAGCATCGCGCCGTAGGCGACGATCGTGAGGTCCTCGCCGGGGCGGACGACCTTCGCGGTGAACGGCTCGAGGTGCTCGCCGACCGGAACCTCGCCCTTGATCCGGCGGTAGAGGTGCTTGTGCTCGAGGAAGCAGACCGGGTTGTGGTCGCGGATCGCGGCGGCCAGCATGCCCTTCGCGTCGGCGGGGGTGGACGGCGCGACGACCTTCAGGCCCGGCGCGTGCATGAACCAGGCCTCGGGGTTCTGCGAGTGGAACGGGCCGCCGGCGAAGCCACCGCCGGACGGCAGCCGCAGCACCATCGGGACGGCCAGGCCGGTGCGCCAGTGCATCTTGCCCGCGACGTTGACGAGCTGGTCGAAGCCGGTGGCGACGAAGTCGGCGAACTGGACCTCGCAGACGGGGCGCAGGCCGGCCAGCGCGGCGCCGACGGAGGTGCCGATGATCGCGGCCTCGGCGATCGGGGTGTCCTGCACGCGGTCCGCGCCGAACTCGGCGAACAGCCCGTCGGTCGCCTTGAACGCGCCGCCGAACGCGCCGACGTCCTCGCCCATCACGAAGACCCGCTCGTCGCGCTGCATCTCGACGCGCAGGGCGTCGTTGATGGCCTGCAGGTAGGTCATGTTGCGCGTGGCGCCGTCGGGTGACGCGGTCGCGGGGGCCGGCCGGGCGGCGGCGCCCGGCGTCTCGGTGCTCGGGACGCTCATCGGGCGGCCTCGGCCGCGGTCGACGACGGGCCGACGGTGGTCCCGCCCTCCGCGGCACCGCGGGCGGCGGCGCTCACGGGGTCGTGCACGCCGCCGGCGAACCCGCTCCACGGCGCCTCGCCGCGCCCGAGCGGCACGGGCTCCTCGGTCGCGAACAGGCCCTCGGTGGCCGACGCGGGGTCCGGCAGGGGCGTGGCCAGTGCCGCGTCGACGGCGGCGTCGAGCCGCGCGAGGACCCGCGTGCGCACGGCCTCGACGTCGACGCCGGCCCCGCCGAGCGTCGCCTCGTAGGTGGCGATCGGGTCGCGCTTCCGCCACTCCGCGAAGACCGCGGGGTCGACGTAGCGGGCGTCGTCGTGGGAGCCGTGGCCGTGCATGCGCATCGTCCGGGCCTCGATCAGCGTCGGGCCGTCGCCGCGCAGCGCGCGCTCGCGGGCCTCGTGCGTGACGCGGAACATCGCCTCGACGTCGTTGCCGTCGACGACGACGCCGGGCATCCCGTAGGCCGCGGCGCGCTCGGCGGGGGAGACCGCGAACTGGGCGCTGGTGGGCGTCGAGTAGGCGAGCCCGTTGTTCTCGCAGACGATGACGATGGGCTCCTTGCGCAGCCCGGCGAAGTTCATGGCCTCGTGCCACGCGCCGGGCGAGGTGGCGCCGTCGCCGAAGAACGTCAGGGCGACGCGGCGCTCCCGACGCAGGCGGAAGGCCATCGCGATCCCCACTGCCACGACGAACATGTCGGGCAGCATCGAGACCATCGGGACGATCCCCTTGGTCGGATCGCCGAAGTGGACGTTGCCCTCGCGGCCGCGGCTGAGCCGGTTGTCGCGGCCCAGGTGGTGGCGGATGATCTCCGTCAGGTCCGTCCCGCGGACGAGGTGCGCGCCCATGTCGCGGATCAGCGGCGAGCAGATGACGTCGTCGGGGCCCATCGCGAAGGCGGCGCCGACGGGGATCGCCTCCTGCCCGTGGCCGTCGTAGAACGAGCCCGGCGTGCGGCCCTGCTTGTAGAGCGCGACGCCGCGCTCCTCGAACGTCCGCATCGCGACCATCAGCTCGAGGAGCAGCTCGCGATCGGCGAGGGTCAGCGGCGGGCCGGAGAGCTCCTCGGCGGGCGCGGGGGCGCGGTCGCGGCGGGGTTCCGGGGCGGCCTCCGGGGCCTGGTCGTGGGCGTTGTGGCGGGGGTCCTCGACGAGCACGGCACCGACCAGTCTGGCGTACTTCGGTGCCGTCCGGAACCCCCGCGACCGGCGAGGAAGGCCTGGATACCAGCGGTTTTCCGGGGGTACGGTCGACGGTACGGGCCGGGGTATGGAGGTGGGCATGGTCGGCTGGTCGGCGGGGCGAGGCCGCTGGGCGTCCGAGAGCCTGGCCGGGTGCAGGCGGTCGAGGCCCGGGGACCCTCGTCCTCTGTATGCGCATGACCGACCGTGGCACCCACGTCGAGTACGAGGGACGGCCCGCCGTCCGCTTCGTGCGGCGCTACCCGCACTCGACCGACCGGGTCTGGGCGGCGGTCAGCACGCCGGAGGAGCTCGTCCGGTGGTTCCCGTCCCGCGTGGAGCTCGAGACCCGCGCGGGCGGCACGATCCGCTTCTCCGGCGATCCGTACATGGAGCCGACGACGGGGACGGTGCTGGCCTACGCCGCGCCGCGCCGCCTCGCGTTCACGCGGGGCGAGGACGAGGTGCACCTGACGCTCGAGTCGCTCGCCGACGGCGGGACGACGCTCACGTTGATCAACGTGCTGGAGGCGCCGGACACCGCGGCCCGGAACGCGGGCGGTTGGCCCGTCTGCCTGGTCGTCCTGGACCGGTGGCTGGCGGGCGAGGAGACCGCCGGCCCACACCACGCGCCGGAGGAGTGGGAGCCGGTCCACGACGCGTACGTCGCCGACGGCCTGCCGTCGGGAGCGCCGGTGCCGGGGACGAACTGACCCCCCGTCGCGCCGTGGCGGACGGTCCCGCCGTCAGCGCGCGAGGCGCGTGGCGAGCTCCTCGGCGCAGTCCGCGCGCGAGGTGTAGACCGACCAGGTGCCCAGCGTGCCGGCGCGGACGCTGCCGGGCGGCGGGGTCGGCAGGCCGGCTGCGCCGTCGGCCTTGTCCAGGATGAAGCCCCGGGCGACCTTCGCCGACGACGGCAGGAGCGAGATGCCGGGGTCGGGCGTCGCGCCGCGCAGCAGGGCGGGCTGGAGCCCGGAGACCGCCGGCGGAGCCGCGCCACCGCCGACGTCGTCACGGCCCAGCCAGAGCAGGACCTGGGGGACGGCGCGGTGGTTCGGGAGCGCGACGTCGGCGTTCAGCCACGTGGCGACGCGCTCGGCCTGGTCCGCCGGCACGCCGCCGATCACCGCGGCGTACGGCGCACCGCCGCGACCGCACGCCGCGGTCTGCAGCGCGGGCCGGACGACGTCGCCGGTGACCGTCCGCAGGTCGCCGATCACGCGCTGCTGCAGCGCCAGGGCGCTCTGCAGGCGGTCGAGCCGGTGGACCTGGCTGGGCAGGAAGACGACGAAGGCCAGCAGGGAGACGACCGCGAAGGCCTGCCACCGGCGCACCCAGGCGTGGCCGGCGGGCAGGTGACGCCACCCGAGCAGGCCCGCCGCGGCGAAGACGATCAGGAGCGTGGCCGGGAAGACCAGGTAGCGGGTCAGGAGTGGCAGGCCGGCCGCCGCGAGGACGAAGAACGCGACGCCCGCCGCGATCGCCGCCGCGACGCCCAGCACCGCGCGGCGCCGCAGGAACGCCAGCGACAGCAGCACGCCGCCGAACGCCGCCAGCAGCACGGGCTCGCGGACGATCTCGCCGAGCCGGCGCGGCATCACCGTGATCGCCGACCCGACGCCGGTGACGCGGTCCAGGTCGGCGGCGTTCTGCTGGGTGCCGGTGAGGGCCTGCAGGGGGTCGCCGGCCAGGACGAGGCCCTCGACGATCCAGCCCAGCGGGGCGATCAGCGCGAGCGCGATCAGCGGCAGCAGGGGGCGGATCTCGAGCCGCCCGGCCCAGACCTGCAGCCGTCCCCCGGGACCGCTCTGGGAATCACCGCTTCGTGATCGATTCCCAGAGCGCTCCCGGCGGGGACTCCCGTCGGCCGTCGCCGGGGTTGTGGCCGGGGTGGTCGGACGCGCGCCGGTCGCGATGGTTCGCGCCGGCTCGTCGCCCCCCGCGACGGTTCCGGCCGGTCCGTCGGTCGTCTCCTCCGCGGCCCCGGCGGCGCGGATCTGCCAGATCGCGAGGTAGGCGACGTAGGCGGCGGCGAGCAGCCAGGCCTCGGGGCGCAGCAGGCCGGCGAGGGTGATCCACGCGACCGTCCGGGCGCCGCCCCGGGGGCGCCGGGTCTCGGCGAGGAGGGCCAGGAGCAGGAAGACCGCGTAGGGCAGGTCGAGGTACGTGCGCAGGCCGTAGGAGAGGACCGGCTCGCGGGTGAGGACCAGGACGGTGGCGACGACGCCCGCCCAGACCCCGAACCAGGCGGTGGCGATGCGGAAGGTCACGACGCCCAGCGCGCCGAGCCAGAAGAGGGCGGAGACGACCAGCGCGGTCTCCGCGCCACGGCCGACGGCGGGGCCGCCGCCGTCGCTGAACGGGACGAGGATCGCCGAGAACAGGTCGCTCAGCGGGTGCGGCGTGGGGGAGAAGACGCGGCCGAGGTCCGGGCGGGATCCGCCGGCGACCAGCTCGCGCATCCAGTCCAGGGACCAGGCGGAGTCGTAGTTGACGAACGCGGTCCGGCCGAACAGCAGCCAGACGAGCAGGCCGAGCCCGCACGCCGCCGCCAGGTGGAGCGCGACCGAGGTCGCGCGCGTGCGCGGTGAGCCGTCCCGGGGGTCCATGCCGGGGCGACGCTACCGACCTGGCCCGGAACTGCGCCGGAAGGGTGCCGAGTTCGTTCCGGATCCCCGCGCGGGCGCTAGCCTGCCGGTCGTGAAGCCCGACGCCGTGCAGCTCCGCGTCCTCGGTGCGCTGCTGGAGAAGCAGCGCACCACGCCGGACACCTACCCGCTCACGCTCAACGCGCTGCGCGCCGCGTGCAACCAGTCGACGAACCGCGATCCCGTCGTGCAGTACGACGACGTGCAGATCCGCGGGGCGCTCGAGGAGCTCGCCCGGCGGCGCTGGACGCGGTCGGCCGGAGGCTCGCGCGCGGCGAAGTACCGGCACCTGCTCGCGGACACGATGCAGATCCGGCCCGACGAGCAGGCCGTCATCGCCGTGCTGATCCTGCGCGGGCCGCAGACGCCCGGCGAGCTGCGGGCCCGGACCGAGCGCCTGCACCGGTTCGGGAGCTCCGACGAGCTGGAGACGACGATCGACCGGCTCGTCACGCGGCAGCTGGTGGTGCGGCTCGAACGACGGCCGGGCCAGAAGGAGGCCCGCGTCCAGCAGGTGATGGGCGGCGACGAGCTGCCGACGGCCGCCGCGGCGACGTCCGGCACCGTCGCGGTCGAGCGCGCCGCCGAGCCGCCGACCTACCGCGACGAGTCCGGGCCGTCCGAGTTCGACCTGGGCCCGGCGCCGCCGTCCGCTGGCCGGGCCGAGGAGCCGCCGCCGAACCACCTGGAGGGCCGCGTCGTCCAGCTCGAGGGCGAGCTGGAGGACGTCCGGGCCGAGCTGGAGACGCTCCGCGGCGAGCTCGCGGCGCTGCGCACGGAACTCGGCGCCTGACGGGCGACGGGCGGGGGTAGCGTAGGGCCCGTGTGGTGGCCCGTGACCTTCGAACCTCGACGTCCCGACCGGGGCAGGCGGCCCGGGAGGAGTGCGGCGCTCGTCGTGCCGGCGGCCGTCGTCGCCGCGGCGCTGGTGCCGGCGTCGGCGCCGGCCGACGTCCTGCTGGACCCCCTCCTGGTGGGCGGCGAGGTCGCCGCGGGGCACGCGGCGACGCTCGTGGGGCCCGACGGGTCGTGGCGGACCCTGGCGGCCCCGGGTGGCGGCATCCGGGACCGCTTCCAGGTGAGCGCCGTGTCGCCCGACCACCGCGTCGTCGCCCGCACCTCGGGCCGGCGGGTCGTCCTGGTGCCCACGGACGGCGGCCGGCCGCGCGTCCTCGGCCTGCGCGGCCTGCGGGTGCCGGCGCCCGAGCGGCAGGCCGCGCCCGATCCCGGGATCGGCGATCCGGACGGGTCCTTCGGGTTCGGGCTGTCGGTGGGCGGCACGCCCGCGGTCTGGTGGGACGCCGACGGCAGCCACGTCCGGCGCGACGCGGTCCGCAGCCCGGCGGGAACGCCGGTCGTGGTGACCTGCACGGTCGCGTCGGGACGGTGCAGCTCGCGTCGCAGCCCCCGGGGACTGCAGCGCGTCGCGGCGCGCGGGGACGGCGGCAGCCTGTGGACGGGGACGACGCCGCCGGACGTCGAGCAGCTCGTGTCGCTGGGGCCGCTGGCGGACGGGACGTGGGTGCGGGCGACGCCCGCCGCCGTCCGGCGGGCGCGGGCGGTGCTGCGCCGGCCGCACCCCGACGCGCTGGTGCTCGTCACGCCCGCCGGCACGGAGCGCACGCTCTGGAGCACGCGACGGTCCTACGCGCAGGGCGTCACGGACACGGCCCCGTCGGAGGGCGGGCCCGGCGGGACGATCGTCGCGTGGGACCGGACGACGTACGCGCTGCAGACGCGCCGCCGGAAGGGACGGCCGCAGGCCCGGCTGCGGGTCCGCACCGTCGCCGAGGGGCTGTGGCGGATCGCACCGTCCGGGCGGCGGAGCACGTTCCGGGCCCGGACGACCGCGGGGGACCGCCTGGAGTCGGTGGACGGTCCGGCGGGTCCGCACGGCTGGTACGGCACCGTCCGCGATCGTCGGGGCCGCGCGCTGCCGGCGACGGTCGACGCCCGCGGCGTGGTCCGGCGGGTCCTGCTCGACGGGCGCCCGCCGACCGTCGGGGCGATCCAGGCCGCACTGGGCCTGGGGGCGCTTCCGGCGGCGGGATCCGACGGCACGGGCGGCGGCCCCCGGGACGTCGTCGGCGTCTCGGGCTACGAGGCCGCGACCGACAGCCTGATCGCCACCTACACGGTCGGACCGGTCGAGGACCTGCGCCAGGTCGTCGCGCGGCTGCCGGTGGCCGGCGGTCCGCCCTCCCCGGTGCTCCCGCGGCCGGGGTCGCCGGCCGGCGACCCGCGCCTCGTGATCGCCACCGCCTGGTAGTCGGATCGGCGGCGGCGGATCGCTCGGGGGCTCCGTAGACTCGGCTCGAGTGTCCGCCCCGTCCCTCTACCGCCGCCACCGACCCCGCTCGTTCGACGACGTCGTCGGTCAGGAACACGTCGTGCGCACGCTGCGCAACGCGATCGACCAGGACAAGGTGCACCACGCCTACCTGTTCGTCGGGTCGCGCGGGACGGGCAAGACGTCGATGGCGAAGATCCTCGCCGCCTGCCTGAACTGCCAGGGGGACCCGGATCTGGCGCCGACCGAGCGCCGGCCCGGGCCGACGACCACGCCGTGCGGCCGCTGCGAGGCGTGCCGGTCGATCGCGGACGCCACGTCGATCGACGTGGTCGAGATGGACGCCGCGTCCAACAACTCCGTCGACGACATCCGCGACCTGCGCGACTCCGTCGCCTTCGCCCCCGTCGGCGGGCGCCACAAGGTCTACATCCTCGACGAGGCGCACATGCTCTCGTCCCAGGCGTGGAACGCGTTCCTCAAGACGCTCGAGGAGCCGCCGCCGCGGACGATCTTCGTGCTGGCCACGACCGAGGCCAACAAGGTCCTGCCGACGGTCGTCGACCGCTGTCACCGCTTCGACTTCCACCGGCCGACGCCCGTGCAGCTGTCGCGGGTCCTCGACCGCGTCGCCGAGCAGGAGCACATCGCGATCGCCCCCGAGGCGGTCGCGCTCGTCGCCCGGCACGCGACCGGCTCGTTCCGCGACGCGCTCGGCACGCTCGAGCAGCTCGTCACCTACGCGGGCGAGGACATCCGGACCGAGGACGTCCTGTCGGTCCTCGGCGTCGCGGACGCCGAGCTCCTCTTCCGGGCCTTCGACGCCGTCGGCGCGGGCGACGCGGCGGCGACCCTGCAGGTCGCCTCCGAGCTCTCCGCCCAGGGCCGGGACCTCGTCCAGGTCACGCGCGACGTCGAGGCCCACGCCCGCGCCCTGCTGCTGGTCCTGATGACGGGCGCGCTGCCCGACGAGCTGCGGATCGCTGCCCGGTGGGTCGACGTCGGCGGAGGTCTCCTCGTGAACCCGTTCGGCCTGCGCATCGCCGTGCCCCGCGGCGTGATGATGGGACCGACGC